>JAEYFY010000178.1 GCA_023454395.1 Pseudomonadota bacterium | reverse complement strand
GTATTCAATTTAAAGAGGGTGAAAACCCTTATGCGGATAAGAAAAATAAATTAACACAATCTCAGTTGCGTAAACGTAAGCGTTTAATGTCACACTTGAAGAAATCTAAATAAGTTAATTTAGCGTCTAAAAATAAAAACTGAGTTCAATTTATAATGAACTCAGTTTTTTTATACCTAGAATTTATTGATTAGATAACATTTTTTCTATCATAAGTTGAGCAACAATGGCTTGCTCTCCACTTGTCGATGGGTCTGTATCATTCGTCACACATTCAATAAAGTGTTCCACCGCCCCAATAAAACCCCGTTGTAATAAAATTGGGTCCCAGTTTTCTGGATTTTTTTCAGTGAGTTTATTTCTGCTTTCGCTGCGCCATAAATTCATATTTGTAATTTGATGGATTGCATCTTCATCAACGGCAATAACTTGTTCTTGCTGGCTTCCTGCTTTTCTATGCATTGATGTCGTTATCCAGCAATCATCGATTTTTAAATGGTGTTCAGCATAAAACAGTGCATTTTCTTTTGTTTGGATAATACTACCACTTAATAATTCAGCGTTTGAACCCGCTAACCAAAGCGCGGTATCAACAACATGTAAATAGTCATCAAACAAGGTAAAGCGTGTCTCTTTAGGGCCGACACTATCACAGCGATGTTTATCAATTCTTAAAGAAGAAAGATGTGTAATATTTTGTTTCAACTGATGATAAAAAGGTGCAAAGCGGCGGTTAAAACCCACCATCAGCTTTTTATTTTTCTTAGCGGCAAGTTCAATAAGTGCTTCAGATTGGTGAATATGTTCTGTTAAGGGTTTATCAACGTAAACATGTACATCTGCATTTAATAAATAGTCTATAACTTCAAAATGACTTGATGTTGCGCTATGTACAAATATCGCATCACACTGTTGGGCTAAAGCACTTAAGCTAGTGAATAAAGGGATACGATAAGCGGCACAAATTATATTTCCTTTTTCCTGATTGGGTGAAAATGCGCCTATAAATTCCCAGTTAGAAGCTTTGCTTAAAATAGGGAGATAAACTTTTTGTGCAATTGATCCTAAACCGACCATACCAATACGTAATTTTCTCATTATTTACCTTCCTTATTTCTTAGATCGCATGATTAGTTTAAGACAAGAAAAATGATAAATTTCTCATTTTTATATTTTTTCAACATACTTAAATGATGGGAGCTTTGATACATTTTAATGAGATAAATTATGAAAAATAGATATCACTGTCTTAAATGAGGTTCCACAGCTTATCTAACATTTAATTTGTCGTTTTTATGTTCAACAATTATTCAATGATTATTCAATGATTATTCAATGATATTGGGCTTCATAAAAAATTAATTATTTCTTTCAGAAAACAGCTAAAATGCAATTGATTCCTATTCGTCTTAATGAGTTATTACTTTGAAAAAAACGATCATCATTGCATCCATTTTTATGCTTTCAGCTTGTGCGACCCCTGAAAAATGGGAAGCAAAAACCACAAATCCGTCACCTTTAGATATCGCTAAAAATATGTGTATGCAACAAGCCAAAGAGCGATATCCTGCGAGATATGTGACTTCAACTCAGCCTTCTTTTGCTCCTATGAAGGTCAATGGTAAAGATATTCCTAGTTCAGGAGCAGGAACCTCTTTTCCTTCTGATGCTAATGAATGGGAGCGTAAAGATTATTTTAATACCTGTATGAGAGCGGAAGGGTGGGAGAATAAAAATAAAGTGACAGGCTTACTGGCTTTCTTATTTAATTGATTTTAGAAAATATTTGTTATTAAAATTCTCGTTTTATTCCAGTAAAGCCACATTTTAATGTGGCTTTATTCTTAATAAATTAAATATGCTATACCCACTCTTTTTGGATCAAAAAATCACTGTATAACTTTGCTTCTGGAGTGTTCGGTTCAGGAGAGTAATCATATTCAAAACGGACTAAAGGTGGCATAGACATTAAAATGGATTCTGTTCTGCCGCCACTTTGTAAGCCAAATAATGTGCCTCTATCCCACACTAAATTGAATTCAACATAGCGACCACGGCGATAGAGTTGGAACTGGCGTTCGCGCTCTCCCCAAGGTATCGATTTGCGTTTTTCAACAATAGGTAAATAGGCATCAAGATAACCAAGCCCTACGTGTTGGACAAACTCGAAACAGTGGTCAAAATCTGGGGTGTTTAAATCATCAAAGAAAAGACCACCGACACCACGAGGTTCATTGCGGTGTTTAATATAAAAATAATCATCACACCATTTTTTATAACGTGAGTAATAATCTTCACCAAAAGGAGCGCAAACAGATTTAGCGACTTTATGCCAATGAATAACGTCTTCTTCAAAGCCATAGTAAGGTGTTAAATCAAAGCCACCACCAAACCACCAAACAGGAGCTTCACCTTCTTTTTCAGCAATAAAAAAACGGACATTGGCATGAGAAGTCGGAATATAAGGATTAAGAGGGTGAATAACTAATGACACCCCCATTGCTTGAAAACGGCGTCCTGCTAATTCAGGGCGATGTGCTGTAGCAGATTTCGGTAATGTATCGCCATAAACATGTGAGAAATTGACGCCAGCTTGTTCAAAAAGAGCGCCATGAGTTAAAACGCGAGTGCGACCACCGCCTCCTTCTTTTCTTTCCCAGTTATCTTGTTGAAAAGTGGCTTTTTGGTCTATGTTTTCAAGAGAGCGACAAATCGTATCTTGTAGTGATAAGAAAAATTCTTTAACACGATGAATATCAGGTAAATTCATAATAACCTACAATTTTTATCATATTTATTAAAAATAGAACTCCATATTGTCTATGTTCTCATTTTCAAGTTGATTCATAAACCAAACAAGCGATAATAAATTCAGATTTATGTGACAGATAATGGGCAAAACCATGGAAATACGTGTATTTCGCCAAGATGATTTTGAGGCAATTATTACACTTTGGGAGCGTTGCGATCTGATATCGCCTGATAACGATCCTGAAATTGATATTGAAAGAAAATTAAACCACTCACCTGATTTATTTCTGATAGCAGAAGTAGCAGGAGAGATTGTAGGTAGTGTAATGGGGGGATACGATGGTCATCGTGGCTCTTTATACTATTTAGGCGTTCACCCAGATTTTCGAGGAAGAGGCATTGCGAATGCATTGATCTCTCGATTAGAGAAAAAGCTGATTGCGAAAGGGTGCCCTCAAATTACATTAGTTGTACCAGAAGAAAATGATGCAACCATTTGTATGTTTGAGAAGTTATTGTATGAAGATCAAAATCAAGAAAGCACAACTTATACTAAGCGATTAATTGTTGATCAGGATTTCGATCTTTAATTGTATTCAAAACCCCTGATATCTTTAGGGGTTATTACTCTTTCTTTTATATTTATCTCTTTTCCCCGGTTTCTATTCTTACGTTTGTACTTCTTATTTTATGCGTAAAATCTGATATTACCTTTTCTGTGGAACAAAATGTTCTGTAGATGGTCGTAACTAGGCTTTCTTTTCATGTGGTTATCTAAGATCAAATCAGTAAATATTTTGTTATGCTGATTTATCGCGATGGTTTTAACCTGATGATTGAGGCGATACAAAGAGTAAGATAAGGTGTTCTTAATCACCTCAATATCTATTTTAATGTGTGACGAAAAAGTTTAACGGAGAAATAAATGATGCCTAAGTTTTGGTTACCCTTGTGTTTAAGCACAAGTGTTTTGCTATTAAGTGGCTGTTCATCCATGGGAGGAATGTCTTTTTCTGCACTAAATCCGATGAATTGGTTTTCAAATGATACGTTAACAGTTTCTGCCAATGGATTAGGTAATATCACCAGCTCAACAAAAATAACAGAAAGTGAAATAAAAAATGCGCTAGGCGGTAGCTTCAATTATCGTGAAGGTATGGAGATGCAAGGTAGCGATATTACTGTTGTAGTCCAAGCACTTGAAAATAATAAAATCCAAGTGGCTTTCTATGGCAAAGAAAAAGGCACCGTTGAGAAAATAGAAGTCTTTGATGCTAAGGCAACAACGGATTGGGGAACAACGATAGGTACACCATTTAAAGATATCTATAAAAAAGCATTTGGTGCATGTAGCAAAGGTCCTAAAGATGAAAAACAGAGAACCATTTTATGCCAATCCGCAGAAGCTAAATCGGTGAGTTATGTCTTTAGTGGTCAATGGGATGGTCCTGATGGATTGATGCCACCTGATGAAGTTTTATCTAACTGGGTATTAACGCAAATTATTTGGCAGAACAAATCGTCTTCACGCTATTCCTTATACTATTCCTTATAAAACAAGGAAGATTTTATGATCAGATTGTCTGATTTTTGTTGAAAGGCAAATCTTCAGGAAAAAGTATTCGATATAATCAACATTATTTTGGGTGTTTTGATTATTGATTAGGAAAGCAATATGTCTCATGCGCAAAGTGGCATTTTAGTCGCACATAGTAAATTTGGTCTTTTTATTGAAGCAATGGTCGTGGGTGAATTAGAGGCTCTGCGTGAAGGATGTCAGAAATTCATGCAATCATTATCTGATTTACAAAAGCAATTTCCGGATGCATCACTAGGCGCAGTTGTTGCATTTGGCTCTGATCTTTGGAAAAAACTTTCCGATGAAAATAGCGCACCAGAGCTAAAACCTTTTCGCCCTTTAGGTAAAGGACTAGCGCCTGCAACACAGCGTGATCTGCTTATTCATATCCAATCTATGCGTCATGATGTGAATTTCTCACTGGCACAAGCCGCAATTGCTGCTTTTGGTGATGCAATCAAAGTTGAAGAAGAAATTCATGGTTTCCGTTGGATTGAAGAGCGCGATTTTAGCGGTTTCATTGATGGCACAGAAAATCCACAAGATGATGAGCGTTATGGTGTAGCACTAATTAATGACGGTGTTGATGCTGGTGGTAGTTATGTTTTAGTTCAACGTTATGAGCATAACCTGAAGAAGTGGACGCGTTTTAGTGAATCAGACCAAGAAAAAATGATCGGTCGTACTAAAAAAGACAGTGTTGAACTTGATGAATCTGAACGCAATGTAACATCTCACGTTTCTCGTGTGGTAATTGAAGAAGACGGTGAAGAGTTAGCGATTTTACGTCACAGTCTGCCTTACGGTACTGTAAGCGGTAAACATGGTTTATATTTCTTAGCTTACTGTGGTCGTTTATATAACATCGAGCAACAACTATTGAGCATGTTTGGTGAATTAGACGGCAAATATGATGACCTATTACGTATGAGTAAACCTGTAACAGGAAGTTATTACTTCGCCCCTTCTTATGAAGTATTAAAAGCACTGTAATCATTATCCAGTGTTAAAGACGTTCTATTAGTGAAATGCCTGCTTTATAAGCGGGCATTTTTGTCTGAAATTTTTTCACATTAATAGTAATTGATGTAATTTTAATTAATTAGCCTGAGTTTTAGTCATTTTTAATAGCTTGTAGTTATATCAAATAACAAAAGCTAACTACACTGTTATAAATAAAGCCGATAGAGTAGCCATTAGAATAAAACTTACAATGATGGGTACTTTTG
The DNA here is from genome assembly GCA_023454395.1 of Pseudomonadota bacterium. Classification (GTDB taxonomy): domain Bacteria; phylum Pseudomonadota; class Gammaproteobacteria; order Enterobacterales; family Enterobacteriaceae; genus Proteus; species Proteus appendicitidis. Next base: position 5,463 of record JAEYFY010000178.1, on the reverse strand, counting down.
ATGAAGAAAAACACAATCAGAACCTTTGCATTACAAGCAACCGCAGCATTGTCTTTGGTTGTTAGTAGTTATGCAGGGGCCGCTCAATTACTTAATAGCTCTTACGATATCGCAAGAGAGCTATTCACACAGCTAAATAGTGATTTTAAAACGCAGTGGGATGCTCAACATCCTGACGATAAGGTCACCATCAAACAATCACATGCTGGCTCTTCTAAGCAAGCACTTGCAATATTGCAAGGTTTACCTGCGGATGTCGTGACCTATAACCAAGTCACTGATGTGCAAATTTTGCATGATAAAGGCAAATTAATTCCTGCTGATTGGCAACAACGTCTTCCTAATAATAGCTCGCCTTATTATTCCACCATGGCGTATTTAGTACGCAAAGGAAATCCAAAGAATATTACTTCATGGGAAGATTTAACGCGTGAAGATGTCAAAGTGGTTTTCCCTAATCCTAAAACATCGGGTAATGGTCGCTATACCTATTTAGCAGCGTGGGGTGCTTTTGAAAAAGCTTATGGCAGCGATGAGAAAACACAAGAAGCAATGAAGAAATTCCTCAAGAATGTTGAGGTATTTGATACAGGCGGTCGTGGTGCAACGACTTCTTTTATTGAACGTGGACTCGGAGATGTATTAATCAGCTTTGAATCTGAAGTTAATAATATTCGTCAACAATATGGTGAAGATGAATATCAAGTCATTGTGCCACCTGTTGATATATTAGCTGAGTTTCCTGTCGCTTGGATTGATAAAAATGTTCAACGTAACGACACCGAAGCACTGGCAAAAGCCTATCTAAATTATTTATACAGCCCTAAAGCACAAGAAATCATTACGCAATTTAATTATCGCGTAAATGATAAAGCAGTCATGGCTGCAAAAGCAGCACAGTTTCCAGCAACGTCACTATTTACGATTGAAGAGGTATTCGGTGACTGGAATAACGTGATGAAAACACATTTCACGACAGATGGCATGCTTGACAAGTTATTAGCGCAAGGACGTCAATAATGTTTACCGCAACCAGCAAACGAGTTTTACCGGGATTTGGATTAAGTTTAGGTGGAACACTGTTTTATACCTGCTTGATCTTACTGTTACCAATGAGTGCGCTGGTTGTGCAACTTTCTGATATGAGTTTTGCTCAATATTGGGCAGTCATCACGCATCCACAAATAGTAGCCGCTTATAAAGTCACGCTATTAGCGGCGGCAGTTGCCAGTATTTTTAATGCTATTTTCGGTATGTTGCTCGCGTGGATCATTACTCGTTACCGTTTTCCGGGCAGACAACTACTTGATGGTTTAATGGATTTACCTTTCGCTTTACCTACGGCTGTTGCTGGCTTGACACTCGCAACTCTTTTTTCAACACAAGGCTGGTACGGTTTTGTATTGGATAAATTTGATATCAAAGTTATTAATACATGGATTGGCATTGCCGTTGCGATGGCATTTACCAGTTTACCTTTTGTTGTAAGAACGGTTCAGCCCGTTCTTGAAGAGTTAGGTCCTGAGTATGAAGAAGCGGCTGAGACGCTAGGTGCGAGTCGTTGGCAGACTTTTTGTAAGGTTGTATTACCTGAGTTATCACCGGCACTAATAGCCGGAACCGCGCTCTCTTTTACGCGCAGTTTAGGTGAGTTTGGTGCTGTTATTTTTATTGCCGGCAATATTGCATGGCAAACAGAAGTTGTTTCTTTGATGATTTTTATTCGATTGCAAGAATTTGATTATCCTGCGGCAAGTGCTGTTGCTTCTGTCATTTTACTTGTTTCATTAGTCTTACTGTTTTCAATTAATGGATTACAAAGCCGATTTGGTCAACGGTTGAGGGGGCATTGATGTCAGATATTATGCAACAACGCTCGGTATATCGTCGCCAAATTGATTGGGTAAAGTGGGGGTTAATCTTTACAGGCGTTGTGTTATCCATTTTATTTTTAGTTGTGCCTATTGCGTGGATCTTTATGACCGCGTTTTCAAAAGGCGTTGAAATATTTACTGAGAACTTATTAGACAGCGATATGTTACATGCAGTCTGGTTAACTGTGCTCATCGCGTTAATCACTGTACCTGTCAATATGTTGTTCGGTGTCAGTATGGCATGGCTTGTCACGCGCTTTCGTTTTCCGGGGCGTCAGTTATTAATGACATTGATTGATATTCCATTTGCTGTGTCTCCAGTAGTTGCTGGATTACTCTATCTACTGTTTTACGGTAGCAATGGCTGGGCTGGGCAATGGTTATCACAATTTGATATCCAACTTATGTTCTCATGGCCGGGAATGGTATTAGTGACGGTGTTTGTCACTTGCCCTTTTGTAGTAAGAGAACTGGTGCCAGTGATGATGAGCCAAGGTAGCCAAGAGGATGAAGCTGCTGTGTTATTAGGCGCGAGTGGTTGGAAGATGTTCTGGCGAGTGACATTACCGAATATTCGCTGGGCATTGTTATATGGCGTGGTATTAACCAATGCCAGAGCTATCGGTGAATTTGGTGCGGTTTCTGTGGTATCCGGTGCTATTCGTGGCGAAACCTATTCACTACCGTTACAAGTTGAATTACTGCACCAAGATTACAATACCGTCGGTGCATTTACTGCGGCTGCATTACTCGCGATGATGGCAATTTTCACCTTAATGTTTAAAAGTGCTTTGCAATGGCATTTAGCCCGTCAGCAATGAACATCATTATTTACACAAAGTAGAGGCAAAATATGAGTATTGAAATTAATAGTGTCACAAAATATTTTGATCGCACTGAAGTGTTGCATGATGTCACACTTGATGTGGCTTCAGGTGAAATGGTGGCATTGTTAGGACCTTCTGGATCAGGCAAAACAACGCTCTTGCGTATTATTGCTGGTCTTGAACATCAAACCCAAGGAAGCATCCGTTTCGAAGGGCAGGATGTTAGCCGATTACATGCGAGAGATCGCAAAGTCGGTTTTGTTTTTCAGCATTATGCGCTGTTTCGCCATATGACTGTATTTGAGAATATCGCTTTTGGTTTAACTGTATTGCCCCGTCGTGAGCGCCCTAGCAAAGACGTAATTAATAAAAAAGTTGAGCAGTTATTAGAGATGATCCAATTGCCTCATTTAGCTCAACGTTATCCTGCACAATTATCAGGTGGGCAGAAACAGCGTGTAGCCTTAGCAAGAGCATTGGCTGTAGAGCCGCAAATTTTGTTATTAGATGAGCCTTTTGGTGCTTTAGATGCCAAAGTAAGAACAGAATTGCGTCGTTGGTTACGCGAATTGCATGAAGAGCTTAAATTTACCAGTGTTTTTGTCACTCATGATCAACAAGAGGCGATGGAAGTTGCTGATCGTATTGTGATTATGGGGAATGGCAAAATAGAGCAAGTCGGAACACCGCAAGAAGTGTGGCAATCACCAAAAAGTCGCTTTGTTTTAGAATTTTTAGGTGATGTGAATCATCTACAAGGTGAAATTAATGGCGCTCAATTACAGATTGGGGGATATCACTTGCCCTTATCTGTAACACCGCTTTATCAAGGTTCGGTAGATGTGTTCTTGCGTCCTTGGGAAATTGCATTAAGTGGACATGCTAATAGTGTTTGCCGATTGCCCGTCAAGGTTATTGAGGTATCACCTAAAGGACATTATTGGCAGTTAATTTTACAGCCATTAGGATGGAGTGAAACACCGATTACCGCAGTTTGGAATGCTATTTCTTCAGCGCCAACAAAAGGAAATACCTATTATATGGGAGGTGCTCAAGCCCGTTTATATACGGGGGATACTCCCTTAAATACGGTATCGTTAGCCTATACTGCCTAATTTAATTATTTAATCTATTACTTAATTTCACTATTTTTCACCCATGCTTATTTCAGGCATGGGTGTTTTGGTTTTTAAGAAAATGAAGAGATTTATTGAATTGCGTTAATATTATTGCGTTAATAAGTTAAATGTGATTTCTTCATTAATACAGACAAACAAATGAGCAGGAACTTATTGTGGCAGGGTTAGAACAATTTATTGGTAATACACCATTAGTAAAACTACAACGACTTACACAAGAGGTGGACGCTGAAATCTGGGTTAAGCTTGAAGGTAATAATCCCGCAGGTTCAGTAAAAGACAGAGCTGCATTATCGATGATTGAACAAGCGGAACTACGCGGTGAAATAAAGCCGGGTGATACGCTGATAGAAGCAACTAGTGGTAATACAGGAATTGCCTTAGCAATGATTGCAGCGGTAAAAGGTTATCGTTTAAAGCTGTTAATGCCTGAGAATATGAGTAAAGAGCGTCAAGCATCAATGCAAGCCTATGGTGCAGAATTGATTTTAGTGAGTCGTGAAGTCGGTATGGAAGGTGCGCGAGATCTCGCACAGCAGATGGAACAGCAGGGCAAAGGTAAGGTATTAGACCAATTTAATAACCCAGATAATCCAAGAGCTCATTTTATTTCTACTGGCCCTGAAATTTGGCAACAAACACAAGGTCGCATTACGCATTTTGTTTCGAGTATGGGAACAACGGGTACAATCACGGGTATAGGAAGTTACTTAAAAACACAATCTGATAGTGTGCAAGTCATTGGTCTTCAGCCTGAAGAAAAAAGTCAAATTCCAGGTATTCGTCGTTGGTCACCTGCTTACTTGCCGGGTATCTTTAAAAAAGAGCTGGTGGATAGTGTGATAGATATGTCACAAAAAGAAGCAGAATCAACGATGCGCCTTTTAGCAAGTCAAGAGGGTATCTTCTGTGGCGTAAGTTCTGGAGGGGCTGTTGCTGGCGCTCTGCGCGTTGCAAAAGAGAATCCTGGTGCTGTTATTGTTGCGATTGTGTGTGATAGGGGTGATCGTTATTTATCTACGGGCGTTTTCTCGTCATAATTCTTACTCGTTATAATTCAAGTTATAGCGTTGTTGACTGCGTTCACTCACCCTAGTCACATACTAATGTATGCTCCTAGGGATTTATTCACTTGTCGCCTAGCTACACCTTGAATTATTTAGAGTAAGAACATCGTCGAATGAGTTAGAGTAGTTTTTAGTTTTTAGTTTTTAGTTTTTAGTTTTTAGTTCGTGTTTTTTAAATATAAAAAAACCGCCACTTTATTGGTGGCGGTTTAAATAGAGAATATCACAGAAGATTATTTTTTAATCTGAATAATAACGGTTTCACCAACAGTAACTGGGCCTGTCATTTTGGTTAAACCTTGAATTTCATCCATATTAGAGATAACAACCGGTGTTAGAACTGACTTTGCTTTTTCTTCTAATACAGCCAAGTCAAATTCTAAAATAGTATCACCAACTTTTACTTGCTGACCTTCTTCAGCGATACGCTTAAACCCTTCACCTTTCAGTTCAACAGTGTCGATACCGAAGTGGACAAATAACTCGATACCGTTGTCAGACTCAATAGAGAAAGCATGGTTAGTCTCGAAAATTTTACCGATAGTACCATCGACTG
>JAEYFY010000145.1 GCA_023454395.1 Pseudomonadota bacterium | reverse complement strand
GTTTTGCTTTTGATGTGACCATTTTTTTTCAGTGCAAGATAAATTTTAGTCGATAATTGGCGACTCTCTTCACTGTGTGTAGAGTGATAATTGTCGTAACTGATATTAAAGCCAGCAAAATCCTGCTGATGCTCTTTGCTCATTTCTTCAATCATGGCTTCTGGTGTAATACCCAGTTGTTGAGCTTTCAGCATAATTGGCGTGCCGTGAGCATCATCAGCGCAGATGAAATGAACTTCTTTGCCGCGCATTCGTTGATAACGGACCCAGATATCAGCCTGAATGTGCTCAAGGATATGACCGAGATGAATTGAACCGTTAGCATAAGGTAACGCGCAGGTTACCAATAATTTATTCGCGACGTGAGACATAGTAAGGATCTTACTTCCATAAAATTAATAAAAGGGACTTTGATGTTAACCGATCCGTCATGATGTCGCTAGGGCAATAATCGAGTTTTTGCAAGAGAAATTTCAGTTGGCAAATTGAGGTAAGGCATTATCGTAGTCATCTACTATCTGATATGATAGATGCACTCATATATTTAATAAATAATGAAAACGAGAGGAGCCGGGATGAGTGATAAATCCCCCGAGCAGACCACCCCTGAGATTCTGAACGAAAAAGTTTCAGGTGTCTTGTCTACTTTTGAACACCCGACATTGAAGCGTAATCTGCTTTCTCTAAAAGCATTACATCAATGTGCGATGATTGACGATGTTCTTCATATCGAGTTAGTGATGCCATTTGTTTGGAAAAAGCCTTTCCAAGCCCTAATCGAAGAGAAAACATCTGAACTTCGCAACATCACTGGTGCAAAAGCCATTGAATGGAAACTCAAGCACAATATTTCAACCTTACGCCGTGCAAATGATCTGCCAGGCGTTAATGGTGTACGTAATATTCTTGCTGTTAGCTCTGGTAAAGGTGGCGTTGGTAAATCAAGTACAGCAGTTAACCTTGCATTAGCGCTTGCACAAGAAGGCGCTAAAGTAGGTATTCTTGATGCTGATATTTATGGGCCGTCTATTCCGAATATGTTGGGTACCACAATGGAGCGTCCAACGTCTCCTGATGGACAACATATGGCACCGATTATGGCTTATGGTTTAGCGTCTAACTCTATCGGTTATTTAGTTACAGATGATAATGCAATGGTATGGCGTGGTCCTATGGCGAGCAAAGCATTAATGCAAATGCTCCAAGATACGCTGTGGCCTGACTTGGATTATCTGGTTATCGATATGCCACCGGGAACAGGTGATATTCAACTAACCTTATCGCAAAATATCCCTGTAACCGCTGCGGTTGTGGTAACAACGCCACAAGATATCGCGCTGGTGGATGCGATGAAAGGGATAGTCATGTTTAAGAAAGTCAATGTGCCTGTATTAGGTATCATTGAAAACATGAGCGCACATATTTGTAGTAACTGTGGTCACCTTGAACCTATCTTTGGTACAGGTGGTGCGGCGAAATTGGCAGAAAAGTATCATTGCCAATTATTAGGTCAAGTTCCTCTTCATATCTCTTTACGTGAAGACTTAGACCGCGGGCAACCAACAGTGATGCGTGATCCTGAAGGCGAGTTTGCTGATATTTATCGCGAAATCGCGTCAACAGTATCTGCTCAAATGTATTGGGATGGTGATGCAATCCCAACGGAAATTTCTTTCCGCGCAGTGTAATTACAGTAAAAGAATACGTTGAATTATTTGCTGATTTAAATGGAGAGCCATCTGGCTTTCCATTTTTTACATGCAATTTCCGACTGTTTTTGATAAAAAACGAATAGATTTCTGGTTTTACGCTGGAACCAGAGTGATTTCAAAACTATAATCTGCGCTAGCGTAATATTTACATATTATTACGTTATCCCTCTTTTTATTTCAAACCAGGTTTTTGATTATGGCTGACACAGCACATCAGTGCACAATTGTAGGTATCGCTGGAGCATCTGCTTCGGGTAAAAGTCTTATTGCAAGTACACTTTACCGCGAATTAAGAGCGCAAGTAGGTGATCATAATATCGGGGTGATACCAGAAGATTGTTACTATCGTGACCAAAGTAATTTAACGATGGAAGAACGATATAAGGTCAATTATGACCACCCAAATTCGATGGATCACGCACTTTTATATCAGCATTTGTGTGAACTAAAAGCAGGAAAAACCATCGAACTCCCTCAATACGACTACGTTGCTCACACTCGCAAAGCAGAATCCATTCCTTTTCAACCTAAAAAAGTTATTATTATTGAAGGCATCTTGTTATTAACAGATAAACGCCTGCGTGAAGAGATGGATTTCTCTATCTTTGTTGATACGCCATTAGATATTTGCTTAATGCGCAGAATTAAACGTGATGTGAATGAACGTGGACGTAGCTTAGACTCAGTCATTGAACAATATAATAAAACCGTTCGTCCTATGTTCTTCCAGTTTATTGAACCTTCTAAACAATATGCCGATATTATTGTACCTAGAGGGGGTAAAAACCGCGTTGCGATTGATATTCTGAAAGCAAAAATTGGGCAGTTCTGCGAATAATAGGTTCATTTGTGGGCAGCTTTCATGCATGATGAAACTGCCTGTTTAACTTGAAGAAGGAAATAAAATGCGATTATGCGACCGTGATATTATTCAGTGGCTGGATGAAGG
>JAEYFY010000028.1 GCA_023454395.1 Pseudomonadota bacterium | reverse complement strand
TTCAAACTCAGGCTCAAAAAAAACCCCCGCGCCTTTCGGTGCGGGGGTTTTTAAGAGATCCGGCTAGTTTAGTTAGCCTTTCTTCGTCCTAGTGCAGCCCCGCACGGTGGGTTAATAATCACCACCACGCTGACAATAATTAGGCTAATCACTAGGACGATAGTATTCATAGTTTTATAACTTCTTTTCTTATTTAAAATGTATGTTTGTAATGTTGTGTTGTGTTTTCTTTCACTCTGTCCTTTTAGAGTTATCATGATATTTTAGAATTGACAACGTTTATTTTAAAAATAATTATAACATAATGAATTTTATATACTTTTTTATATCGCAAACTCTCATTAGAGCATTCATCTATAAAATATTTGTTTTTTAGTTATTAATACTAAGAAAGAACGCGTTATTTTGTTTTTTCTACTATTACAATTTACTATTCCAAGTTAAAAATCAATGATATTTTTTATTATATTTATATTAATTTACTAAATTAATAGCCAAATTTATTAATCATTATATTTCAATGCATTAGATTATTTTCGAGATATCTCGCATTTATTTAATTCTTCATTTAACAAAAAAGAAAAAACAATTTAAAAAGAAAAAAATAATGGAGAATAAAAAATGGCATTAGCAATAATATATACGCGTGCCTCTTTAGGAATATCAGCTCCGCTTATTACTATCGAGGCTCATATTAGTCAGGGATTACCCGGATTAACATTAGTTGGATTACCTGAAACTGTCGTAAAAGAAGCAAAAGATAGAGTAAGAAGTGCATTAATTAATAGCGGATATACTTATCCTGCAAAAAGAATAACGATTAATCTTTCACCCGCTGATTTACCCAAAGAAGGTGCGCGTTATGATTTACCTATTGCACTGGCAATACTCATTGCCTCAGAACAATTAATATCAAATAAATTAGAGCGTTATGAGTTTATTGGAGAGCTTGCACTTTCTGGAAAATTACACCGAGTTAATGCAGTTATTCCATCAATTCTTAGTGCATCAAAAGATCATCGAATAAGTATTGTATCAACAGAACATCAAACTGAAGTTTCATTATTACCTAATAAATCGGCTTTATTAGCCTCTCATCTTTTAGAGATTTGCCATCATCTAGAAAATAATACGCCATTAATTGAAACAGAAAGTTTTATTATTAATGATGAAATTGAAAATCAAAATAATAAAGATATGAGCGATATAATTGGTCAAAATAATGCAAAAAGGGCAGCAGAAATCACAGCAGCAGGAAATCACAACATTTTATTTCTTGGGCCACCAGGAACAGGCAAAACAATGTTAGCACAAAGAATAAGTACGCTTCTTCCACCTTTAACTGCTAAAGAAGCACTTGATGTATTAATCATTAGTAGCTTAAGAGGAGTGACATTTAATGAAAGAAAGTGGCCTACAAGACCATTTAGATCGCCACATCATACTTCCTCTGCTGTTGCTTTAACAGGAGGAGGCTCTCTTCCTAAACCGGGAGAAATTACATTAGCACATCACGGTATTTTATTTTTAGATGAACTACCTGAATTCGAGCGCCGTGTACTCGATGCATTGCGTGAACCTCTAGATGCTAGAGAAATTACTATTTCACGCGCAAAAGCCAAAATAAGCTACCCTGCTAATGTATTATTGGTCGGTGCATTAAATCCAAGCCCTACAGGACATTATCAAGGTAATCACAATCGAGTCCCAATAAAGCAAATCCTGCGCTATTTAAGCAAGGTTTCTGGACCTTTTTTAGATAGGTTTGATTTATCTGTCGAAATGCCACTTCTTCCCCAAGGCGCACTTATTCATCCTACATTTACCACAGAAACGAGTACGACAATTAGAGAGCGTGTTCTAAAGGCAAGAGAAAGACAATTTGCACGATGTGGAAAAGTGAATACTTATTTAACCGGAAAAGAGATTGAATGTTATTGCTCATTGAATACCAGTGATGCAACTTTTCTTGAAGATACGCTTAATAAATTAGGATTATCGATACGGGCTTGGCATAAAATTTTAAGGGTATCGAGGACTATTGCAGATCTTGCAAATGAAGAGAAAATACAGAGAAATCATTTAATTGAAGCACTAAGCTTTCGTGCAATGGATAGATTAATGATCTATTTACAAAAACAACTAGATGGATAAATAAAAAGGAGCGAAAAAACGCTCCTTTTAACTAAAACTAATGATATTAGTCATCAGAGTCGGTATAGTCATCAGATGGATCGAGCTGCGGCTTTCCACCCGATAATGTATGAAAACGTTTTGGACGACTTATACGACTTGTATACTTCTTCCAAATTTTTTCTTCGACCGTTGCTGCTTCTCGTTCGCCACGACACATGGCAACAAATAATTTTTCCGCTTCAGTTGTAGGCTCTCGTTTGCCTAAATCAAGCTCGTTAAAGGCTTGACCATGACGTTCCAATATCTGGGATTCCTTGATAGTGAAATCGCCATGACGAGAAAAACCACGCGGATAATGTTTATTGTCAAAAAAACGATTAGTCGTGATAAAACTTTCTGCCATCTGACACACTCCTAATTCTCTATCGTCATACTTATGGCGCGGAGTATTAGATAGTCATGCGGTTCTGTAAAACAAAATATTTAAATCGTAACGACAAATTTTTTTGGAGATAGATGTGGATACCGAATTACTGAAAACCTTTTTGGAAGTCAGTAAGACTAGACACTTTGGACGAGCCGCTGAATCTCTTTATTTAACGCAGTCTGCGGTTAGTTTTAGAATACG
>JAEYFY010000469.1 GCA_023454395.1 Pseudomonadota bacterium | reverse complement strand
TTGATATGAATACAGTCTTAGTGGGTGAAAATGCGTGGGGTAAAAGCTCATTACTTGATGCGTTAACACTCAGTTTGGGTATTGAAACCTATCAATATGCATTTACACCTGATGATTTCCATCGTTTGCCGAATGAACCTGAAGAAAATGGCAAAAAAAGCCTACAAATTATTTTAACGTTTACTGAATCTCGCCCTGGACGTCATCGTTCTTATCGCTTCCATAAAATCGCGCCTGTATGGGTTGAAAATGGGGATGATCTTAAACATATCTATTACCGTATCAGCGCGGAATTAGATGAACAAAAGAATGTAAAAACATTCCGCTATTTTCTTGATAAAGAAGGCAAGCAAATTCGCTTACCTAATGGGCAAACTCAAGAAATCATTGCAGAGATAGTGAGGCTTTATCCAGTTCTTCGCTTACAAGATGCGCGTTTTGTTCGTGATCTCGCCTCTGACGTTATCGACTCTCATAATAATCCTCATCGAGAAGCGTTTAATAATAAAATGAGCGAGTTAACCAAAGCGTTAGTCAGAAATCCTGACGAGTTGTCAGATGAAGATTTGCGTGAAGGTCTTGATGCAATGCAACAACTGTTAGGGCACTATTTTGCAGATCACGGTTCGTTGCTGTTTAAATCTCGCGCTCACCATCGCAAAGTTAACGAGCCTCATGTACGTGGATGGCATGCCTTAGAAAATATCAATAAAGTGTTGGCAAAACCCAATCAGAGAAGTATTCGATTAATTATCTTGGGGATGTTTTCTTCTATCTTACAATCTCGTGGTAGTGTTGCGCTCGATCCTTATGCAAGACCTATTGTGATTGTTGAAAACCCAGAAACGCGTTTACATCCTATTATGCTTTCGGTGGCTTGGGGATTACTCAATCTTTTCTCATTACAGCGGATCACAACTACAAACTCAGGTGAACTGCTTTCACTCGCACCGCTGCAAAGCGTTTGTCGTTTAGTGCGTGATACCGATAAAGTTGCGGCTTACCGTGTTGGAGATCAGCAACTACATTCTGATGAAGAGCGACGTATCTCATTTCATATTCGTTATAACCGACCCTCTGCGTTATTTGCGCGCTGTTGGTTATTGGTTGAAGGTGAAACAGAGATTTGGTTAATGAATGAATTGGCAAGGCAATGTAATTATTTCTTTGAAGCGGAAGGAATAAAAGTCATTGAGTTTGCTCAATGTGGGCTTAAGCCATTATTAAAGTATGCAACTTATATGGGTATAGAATGGCATACCTTAGTAGATGGTGATGAAGCGGGTAAGAAATATGCCGCGACCGTTAAGGATTTTGCGTTAAAAAGCAATGATGCAGAGCGTGATAGATTAACGAAGCTTCCTGCGTTAGATATGGAACATTTTTTATATAAAGAAGGCTTTCGCAATGTATATCATGATGTCGCAGGTGTGCCAGATAATGAAAAATGGCCAACTCGACGCGTGATCATTAAAGCCATTCAACGTTCATCCAAGCCTGATCTCGCACTAACGGTAGCTAACAATGCGGCTCAACGTGGAGTAGACTCCATCCCTTCCATACTGAAAAGTATGTTCTCTCGTGTTGCATGGCTTGCAAGAGGCAAGGCGAATTAATTCAAATTCACTACATTTATGTAAGTAAGATAAATTCACAACATCTACACGTATTTTATTTAGCTATGAGAATAAAATCTCATAGCTAAAGCTTTGTATGAGTTATGTCATCTTTATGTTTAAGAAGGAAGAATTATGGCTTTTTTATCTTTAAAAAAGCGAGGGAAAGTGCTCACCCTTATTTTAATTGTTGCAGCAATTGCGACGTACTTTTTTTTGCCAAAAGATAAGGCACCGATATATCAAACACAGCAGATCACACGAGGTGATCTGTCAAAAGAAGTCACCGCAACTGGTAAGCTTGATGCTGTGCGTAAAGTAGATGTAGGTGCGCAGGTTAGTGGTCAGCTACAAACTTTATATGTAAAAGAGGGCGATGCCGTTAAAAAAGGTGATTTATTGGCGATTATTGATCCTAAAAAAGCACAAAATGACGTCACAGAATCTCAAGAAACAAATAATGAACTTAAAGCCAATCTTCAACAAGCACAGGCTGAATTGCGTTTGGCGCAATTGACATATCAGCGACAATTAAAGTTGATTGCTACCCATGTTATTGCGCAAGAAGAGCTTGATCGTACTAGAACCGATGTTGAAGTGAAAAAAGCGCGCATCATCACTTATCAAGCACAAATTAAAAAGAACCAAGCGACATTAGATACCGCAAGAACGAATCTGCAATATACACGGATAACTGCGCCAATGGATGGTGTTGTCACGTTTATTAAAACTCTTGAAGGTCAAACAGTGATTGCCGCACAAGAAGCGCCTACGATTTTAACTTTAGCTGATTTAGACACAATGCTGGTAAAGGCAGAAGTATCCGAAGCTGACGTTATTTATTTAAAGCCTGATCTCAGCGCTTCTTTTACTGTTTTAGGCGCGCCAGATAAAGCCTTTAGCGGTAAATTAAAAGATATTCTTCCGACACCTGAAAAAATTAATGATGCTATTTTCTACTATGCTCGTTTTGAAGTGCCGAATGAACAACATTTATTACGGTTGCAAATGACTGCACAAGTTAAAATCCTTATCGAAACTAAAAAAGGGGTGCTTCTTGTTCCGCTTTCGGTATTAGGTGAGGATGCGGGTATTAATGAATATTATGTTGATGTATTGGTTAATGGTCAGCCAGAAAGACGCACTGTAAAAATAGGTATGCGTACTGATGTTTATGCAGAAGTTCTCAGCGGATTGAAAGAAAACGATGAGGTTATTCTGGGTAAAACTTCAGGAGAAGCATAATGCCCGCATTATTAGAGCTAGATGAGGTTAGCCGTTTATATACCAATGGTGAAGAAGAAACCGTTGTTCTCAATAAAGTTTCATTAACGATTAATGCCGGAGAAATGGTGGCGATTATCGGGGCTTCTGGCTCCGGTAAATCGACTTTAATGAATATTTTAGGCTGCTTAGATAAACCAAGTAGCGGTGAATATAAAGTTGCAGGTCAAAGTGTTGCGAAAATGGAAGGCGACCAACTTGCAGCATTACGCCGCGAGCATTTTGGTTTTATCTTTCAGCGCTACCATTTAATGTCGCATTTAAGTGCAGAACAGAATGTTGAAATTCCTGCGATTTATGCAGATAAAAATGCTACTCAAAGAAAAGAAAGGGCGCGTGAACTATTAACACGCTTAGGATTAGGTGATCGCGTTGATTATCGACCTAATCAACTCTCTGGCGGTCAGCAACAGCGCGTAAGTATTGCTAGAGCATTAATGAATGGTGGTGAAGTCATTCTTGCAGATGAGCCAACAGGGGCATTGGATAGTCATTCTGGCAAAGAGGTTATGTCTATTCTTAAGCAATTAAATGAACAAGGGCATACGGTTATTATCGTAACCCATGATCCTTTAATTGCGGCACAGGCTGAGCGAATTATAGAAATAAAAGATGGTAAGATTATTAATGATAATTACCATCAAAGAACAGCAAATAAAGTTAAAAAAGAGACAACCCCTGTTTTAGCTTCTTCTTATTTTGGGCAAATATTCGGGCGTTTTACACAAGCATTAGATATGGCTTGGCGTGCAATGGTTGTGAATAAAATACGCACGTTGCTAACGATGCTCGGCATTATTATTGGTATAGCCTCTGTCGTCACTATTATTGTGATTGGTGATGCCGCTAAAAGCATGGTGCTGGCAGATATAAAAGCGATTGGCTCTAATACTATTGATATCTATCCAGGGAAAGATTTTGGCAGCGATTCACCAGAAGATAGACAATCGTTAACATTGCAAGATGTCTTTGCTTTAAAGCAACAATCTTATGTACAAGCTGTTACACCACAAGTGCAATTTAGCACACGATTACGCCGTGGAAACCAAGACTCGCCTGCATCTGTTGCGGGTGTTAGTGACGATTATTTCACTGTGTATGCCATGAAGTTTTCGCAAGGTGGTTCATTTACACCTGATATGATCGAGCGACAAGCTCAAGTTGTCGTTATTGATGAAATTACCCGTCAGCGGTTTTTTCCTACCAAAAAAGAAGTTATTGGTGAGCAAATCATTATTCGCAATATTCCCTCGACCATTGTTGGTGTTATTGCAGAGAAGAAATCAGCTTTTGGCAATGGGCAATCGCTCAGAGTATGGGTACCTTACAGCACGCTAAATAGCCGTATTTTAAATCGAAGTTACCTTGATAGCATTACAGTAAGAGCAACGGAAGGCTATGATGCCAGTGTTGCGGAGCAACAAATTATCCGTTTATTAACGATCAGGCACGGTAAAAAAGATATTTTTACTTATAACCTTGACAGTTTTATTAAGGCTGCCGAAAGCACAACTCAAACAATGCAACTGTTTCTCACTTTAGTGGCCGTTATTTCATTAGTCGTGGGTGGGATTGGTGTCATGAATATTATGCTAGTTTCAGTGACAGAAAGAACGCGAGAAATTGGTATTAGAATGGCGGTGGGTGCCAGAGCAAGTGATGTGATGCAACAATTCCTTATAGAGTCCGTATTGGTGTGTTTAGTTGGCGGGGTACTGGGAATAGGTCTTTCATTTGGTATTGCTATGGTGGCAAGTGTGATGTTGCCTGATTGGCATTTTGTATTCCAGCCTATCGCATTAGTGAGTGCTTTTATTTGTTCGACTGCCATTGGTGTTATTTTTGGATTTTTACCTGCAAGAAGTGCAGCAAAAATGAATCCAATAGATGCTCTTGCGAGAGAATAACGCAAACTAAACGCTAACTATAAGCTAACCATAAGATAAAAGCCCTTGAAACATAAAGGGCTTTTATTTGAATGAATTAGGTATTCTATTTGACTAAAAATACCCAACTATTATGAGTAAAAGGTATTTTTATTGGGATCACCTATGCTGTAATTACCTTCTATTCGATAATAGGAATGATAAGGTCGGCATGATCACCCTTAGGTCCTTTTATCGTGCTATAATTAACTTTCTGTCCCGCTTTAAGTGTGCGGTAACCTTCCATTCTGATTGTTGAATAGTGGGCAAAAATATCATCGCCACCTTTTGCAGGGGTAATAAAACCAAAACCCTTAGCGTTATTGAACCACTTTACTGTACCTGTCTCCATACTTAGCTTCTCTCATATACTTGTATTTATTTGTTTAACATCACTTTCAGTATATTTACTGAGCTGTTCATAAAACATACTCTATTTTATTGTTT
>JAEYFY010000310.1 GCA_023454395.1 Pseudomonadota bacterium | reverse complement strand
TACGTGTTTCACCACTTTCAACTTGAAATTGTGTCGCTTTATGCTCATCTCTAATGTTGACTTGAATAGGACTCACACTATCAAACAGTGTAGAAAACGACTCTAAATCAAATATTTTGACCTCTGTTATCATTTTGCTACTCCCGTTGAGTTTTGCTGATTGAAATCGGCTAGTTGATCTTGCAATGCATCCTTTACGCACGATGCCATACCCTGCGCATCTGTGGCTTGAGTTTCAACCTTAATTTCTCCAATGCTTACGTTACTTTCATTCTTCACACTGGATCGATTACTGATGGCTTGGCTCGTTATAGGGTTCATCGCATTATTGGCAATCGCATCTAACTGTGCATTGGCTTGAGCAATAGATTGTCTCGTTGAAAATTGTTCTGATCCCTGATTATCTTTAGGAATGGTATATTCCAGTTTTCCATCATCAGTTAGCTTTCTTTCTACTTTTTGAGTTACAGTGACTTCGTCCTCATCGTCACTGCTAAACAAGTTTTTAGCCGATTCCCAAACACCTTTTACGCTATCAATCCCCTTAGTTACCCAACCTAATATTTTTTCAACCTGCTTCCACATCCAATTGAATGCATCGACTATTGCATCAGTCACCGTAGTAAAAACACCTGCAAATGACTTCCCCCATCCTGCAATGACTGAAATACAATTGATAAGAAACTTAACATAAGCTTTTAAGCCTGATGCCATTAAATTCCAACCAGCGACAACAATATCCGCCACAACCCCAACGATAACCTTTAGATATTCAAACAGTTTTTTGAATGTTTCCCATAATGCAAGAATAACTATTTTTAATCGTGGATATTTTTCAAAAATACGACCTATCATTGAATCATTGCCGTCAATGAAATTCATAATGTCGTCATAAACAATTGCAAAAGCTGCCGCTAATAGTGCAATAACGGCGATGATGGCAATAATAGGGAAAAGTGTTGTCCATGTGCTAATACTGGCCAACTTCATGGCATGTATGTATTTCCCCATCAAGATAGTTGCAACAGCAGTAAAGAAGCCTACTACAATGTTTTTGTTTTCTTGGCAAAATTTGACAAAGGTTTGCACCCAAGAAAGGACTTTAGTTAACGCTGGTAACGCACTATTCATAATACTCATCATGACACTACTGAATACGGTTTTTAATCCTCCAGTCACTTCCTTATATTTTTGGGATTGTAATGCAAGTTCCTTTGTAACAACGCCATTTTCCTTTTGCTTTTTAGTCAACGCCTCGAGTTCTTTTCGCCCTTTAAGAATGGATTCAACAATTTTATTGTCTGTTATTCCCACTTCTTTAATTCGAAATACAGCTTCTTCTTTACTCATCCCTTGTACAGCATCAGACAAGCGATATATGCCCTCCATTGCGCCAATAGATTCGCCTTTCATATCTTTTAATGAGATATTTAAACTTTTGAAAACATCTGCTTTCCCTGATGAAGTATCTTGTAATGCTTCACCAATACTTTCAGACATATCCATCAATGAGTCACGAGCGCCTTGAGCATCTCCTCCCATTGAGGTTATGACTTTGCCAAAAGCATCAACATCTTCAACAGGAAGTTCTAAAGCTTCTGCGGATTGAGAAAGCGTATTCACTTCTTCTGCTGTTGTTTGAATAAATGACGCAATTCCCCCTACCGTTAAACCAATCCCAACCATCCCTGCCATTCGACCGAGAAAACCAGCTAACGACGAGGTAGCCTTACCATAATTATCTGCAACCTCATCGGCTGACTCAGCTAATTCATTATTTCGCCTCGTCAGTCGTTCCGTTTCTCTAGATGCCGAATTATTCGTGGCAATTTGATCATTGATTGACTGCTCTGCTCTCTGAATATTACGTTCGAGTAATACAATGCCTTCCGATAGTTTTTTATTACTTTCTGATGAGAGAGCATTAGACTGTAAAAGTAACTTTGCATACTCAAGATAATCTTTCATTTTCTCTATGTATGCGCTTAACTCAGCTTGAGCAGTATCACTATCAATATTTATCTCAGTATGTTCGTTAGATACATTACCTAAACTATCAATAATATTTTGAACAATATTATCAATGTCTTCAGAATTCCCTTCCGCTTCTTCAGTGATCCGTTTAATTTCTGAAATGATGGCATCAGAGGCATTGGATGCATCACCATTAACATGAATATCAACTGAATTTGATGATAGCGCTGTCAATTGTGCGGATAGATTTTGAATAAATTGCGTAAATCCATCCGCACCGATAGTTGCGGATTGTTGCGCCTTTTTCATCTCAGCAATAATGTCATCAGTCGATTTGCTCACTCGATTAAACGCATCATCAGCTTGGCGGGTATCGAATTCAAATACCTGAACAAATGTATCTAGCAAGGCCATATGATTTATCCTTTCGATGAAGCCAGCGCTTCGTTATAACGATTAGTAATAGCAATTTCCCACAGGTCAAACGCCTCTTCTAAATCTATTGACGTTTTGAGTTCGGTGAGTGTGGCGAAACCGGCTGAGATGATGACGGCAAAGAAGCCATCAGCGTTTTTATAATCGACGGGAGTGAACCGGTGATTTTGTTGAGCAGGAATTGGAGGAAACCTTGGCTCCCGTCTTTGCCGAAAAAACTGGTGTTATACTTCAACATTTCCAGTTCTAGACGAATAAGGGCTTCACCATCGGGCACATGGTTATCAATTAATGTGCTGGTCTTCAGATAAATCTCTTGCCCCCCTTTTTCGACAGCAACATACGCCATCATCTTTAACATAGCTTCTTTGCTGACTTCATAGTCGCCAATTTTAGGCGCATTCGATAAAGGGTATTTTGCCAGAATTTCACGTCCAATCGTTGCCGGTAATCGGCTAATGATAAAGGTGTGCTCTTCACGATCAGCATCGGTGATCGTGATTTCTTTCGGTTTAATTAACATGATTGATATCCATAAAAAAGGCGGAATAACCGCCTAGAATTAACGTGCGCGAGTGCGATCGAAGTCTTGAAATACGAAGGTATACGCTTTGGATTTGTGTCGTCCTGCACTAGCAACAGAGCTACCACGACTACCATTGGTGATTTTGCCGTTGCGTGCCGTGGTTGTTGAGCCATCACCATACGAAGCGACCAGAGTGATAATATCCCCCGCATGCCGTTGTCCACGTCGTGCGGTGTTCGATTCCAGTAAGATAGCGAGATTTTCGTCTTCTTCACTGCCCGCTAAGACGTTAATGGTGACCGTTTGAGGTGTTGGCGTTGACCATGTAACCAAATTACCGTTGATATCCATTCCTGTTTGCGCAATGTCCACTGCAGGCAAATCTAATGGATCGGCATCATCAGCGAAGGTGGTAATTTGAATACCGGCAGGAAAGGTTTTGTGTGCTTGAATAACAATACTCAAGCCGGTTGCTGATACATCATGCATATTGTGTTCCTTACACTAAGTTGTGAGAGCCTTCGACTTTACGAACCCAATCGCCCTTACCGTAAATCAATACGTATTTCATCACGTACTCGGGTAAATCAGAGGGCCCTGTGTTTTCGACAATTTGAGCGTTGTACCAATAACCTTTGTTTTGTACATCATGCCATGCCAAATCATCACCAGAAGCGTCTGTCACCGCGATTTTTTGCACATCGGTTAAAGTTTTACCCGCTAGAATAGTGCCGTTATTAATCCCCTTGGTTACCGCCCCCGCAATCACCATCATTGCTCTTGCTTCACCGTCTTTATTGGCGGGTACTCCGCGTGTGTCCATCAACAAACTAAACCACTGTTGCGCGATGTAGGCTTTTAACCATTGCTCATTAGCATGGACACTCATATCTAATGGGTTGGCAACCCCACCACATAAGAAGCCACGTTGATAGAAACTGATATGCGAACCCGATACGGCCGTTTCTCCGTAATAATTCACCCGTAATTTATCTAAGCGTTCGGCATCGATATCGGTCGTAATTTGCGATGGGAACGTGACACCAAATTGACGATACATATAGTTTGTTGTCGCATTGGTTCGATCATAATCCGTGGCTGACATAATGGCCATAGGTAACGCTTGAACAAAAAAATTATCCGCTGTTTTCAGGTTTAAGCCCGTTGAAGCCGTACCCACCAGTGCCCCGCTAAAATCTTCTGCATTTTGATTGGTCACAGACAAGTGCAATTGATACTTCACGTTTTCACCTGCCACGTACTGCGCCAACTCTACGGCATGCTCTAATGAGAGTTCCGTTAAAAACATTGCACTACCAAAAGAGTCAGAAACAGCCTCAGAAGCAATAAAGGCTTGTAACGGGGTTTGCGCTGGATTACCAGCTGATGATGTGCCGTGGCTAATATTCATTGCATCAGCGAGTACCGATTGACGCACACTAATATCTGCACGCTCTTGTACGCCACCGCTAATGACAAAGGCACTATCCAGTGAATTAAATGTGACATAAGCGCTAGCAAATTGAGGCTCACTTTCTGCGTTTAATTTCGCTTGCACAGCTGTTGCAACGTCCGCGTATGACGTACTTTCAGTAAGATCAATTCCTGTGATTGTTTTTGTCACTTTTCCGATAGTGATATTAAGTTCACCGTCATTAATTAATTTTAAATCAGCTAAATCTCCTGTCTTCTCGCCAAACAAGGTAGGCGCTCGACCAACAGGCTCATAAGAGGCAATTTGCAGTTCTTTCGGTTTACTTGCTGGTGCAGGACTGACATAGCTGAAATACTGACGCGCAAAATGTGCCTCGGGGGAGTCAGTACCCAATAAGTCATCCACTTGGCCACTGGCAAATTCAAGCACTTTACCGGCAGGGATTTTAGGGTTAGTTGAAAAAATACGAGCCGTGAGCTTACGCATCGGTACAGCAGACGCGCCAATCACCGCACTCGCGATATCGACAT
>JAEYFY010000260.1 GCA_023454395.1 Pseudomonadota bacterium | reverse complement strand
TAGTATTCCATTACCATGGATTGCAGTTGAAGCAGGTTGGTTTGTTGCAGAATATGGACGTCAACCATGGGCGATTGGTGAAATCCTGCCTACGGCTGTAGCAACTTCTTCACTGACACAGGCTGATCTCCTTGTATCTATGGGTCTTATCTGTGGTCTATATACATTATTCCTAGTTGCTGAAATGTTCCTGATGTTCAAATTTGGTCGCCTTGGGCCGAGTAGCCTGAAGACGGGTCGCTATCACTTTGAACAGAAGAACGCATCTTCTGCACAAAGTAAGTAACACAGGAGTCCACTATGTTTGATTATGAAGTATTGCGATTTGTTTGGTGGCTACTGATTGGTATCTTACTGATTGGCTTTGCAGTCACTGATGGTTTTGATATGGGTGTTGGTGTGTTACTACGCGTTATCGCTAAAGATGACACTGAACGCCGTATTCTGATTAACTCTGTTGCACCTCACTGGGATGGTAACCAAGTATGGTTAATCACAGCGGGTGGTGCATTATTCGCTGCATGGCCAATGGTTTATGCTGCGGCATTCTCTGGTTTCTATTTCGGTATGATCTTCGTACTGGCGGCATTATTCTTCCGTCCAGTTGGTTTTGATTACCGTTCTAAACTGGAATCTCCAAAATGGCGTGGCATGTGGGATTGGGGTATCTTTATTGGTAGCTTCGTTCCACCATTAGTTATCGGTGTTGCTTTTGGTAACCTGTTACAAGGTGTTCCATTAGAAGTCGATAGTATGCAACGTGTATCTTATAACGGTACGACTAACGCTCTGATTAACCTGTTAAGCCTGTTAAACCCATACGGTTTATTAGCGGGTGTGGTTAGCTTAATGATGATTGTTGCACACGGTGCAAGTTATCTTCAAATGCGTACTACTGGTGAGTTACACGAGCGTACTCGTAAAACAACGTACATTACCTCACTAATTACGTTTATCGCATTCGCATTAGCAGGTGTATGGTTAATCTATGGTATCGATGGCTTTATTATTACAAGCGCTATTGATACAGCAGGACCATCATCTCCACTGCTGAAAACCGTTTCTCATGAAGCGGGTGCTTGGATGACTAACTACAACAACTATCCAGTATTATGGGCACTGCCGGCCTTAGGTCTGTTATCTCCATTACTGGCGATTGTTGCAACTAAAGCAAACAAAGGTGGTTGGGCATTCCTGTTCACTTCACTGACTATTGCTTGTGTTATCTTGACTTGTGGTGTGACTATGTTCCCATTTGTGATGCCTTCGAGCACATTCCCAGATGTGAGCTTAACAATGTGGGATGCAACTTCTAGCTTGTTTACTCTGCAAGTCATGACAGTTGTTGCGATTATCTTTGTACCTATCGTTCTCCTTTACACCATCTGGTGTTACTGGAAAATGCATGGTCGCCTTGATAAGAAATTTATCGAAGGCAATAATCATACTCTTTACTAAGGAGCATAGAGAATGTGGTATTTTGCATGGATCCTCGGCACACTCTTCGCTTGTAGTATTGCGGTGATCGCAGGACTGGCTTTCGAACACGCTGAAGCCAAAAAAACTTCAGAAAGTGAAGAATAATGTTGGATAAAAGCTACCAACTACTAGACAAGGGCCCTATTAGGGCTCTTGTTTTAATCATGGCGTTGGCTATGGCATTTTGTGTCATGTGGGACCCTAGCCGATTTGCAGCGAACACAAGTTCATTGGCAATTTGGCAAGGTATTCTTCTTATTTGGTCTGTATGTGCTGGTGCAACTTTTGGTCTAGCATTTCGTCCTAAACATATTGTCGCAAAATGTTTATTACATCCAATCCCAGCAATTATTATTTTAGTTGTTGGATTAAGTTACTTTTTCTTCTAAAAAAATACCTTATTTCTGCTCGTAATATGAAAAAGAAATAAGGTATTTTATTTTCTATACATTCATACATCCGCACTAAATTCTTTTGTCCTCGTGTTTCTATAATTGAATATTTTCTTTCAAATAATCAATAAATAAACGTGTTTTTCTTGGAATATGCTCGCTATAAGGAAAAATAATATTAACGGATTGTGTTAATAGCGATAGTTCAGGAAACAGCACCACTAATTTTTCTTCTAATAATTCTTGATGAATATACCAATGTGGCAAAATAGTCATTCCAGCATGCGAAAGTACCATTTTCTTTAATGCAGCAATAGTATTCGTTTCGAAATAGGCATCTTGAGCTAACTGAGAAAGTAGGGTATTGAATTCTGAAGAGGCTGAAAGCTTACTTTGGCGCAAATTACTATTTGCTAAATAAGGAATAGCGCTCAAGTCATTAATGGTTTTTATTGAGAATTTTTGCAACAAATGAGGTGAGACAACCAAACTTATCTCATAATCAGCCAGTTTTGTAGACCGATAATTACTGTCTTTTAATGTGCCAAGACGAATAGCAAGATCAAGTTTATGGTTTATTAAATCCTCAATAGAAGAATTAAACGCATACTGTACTTTTAGCTTTGGATGCAACTGCATAAATTGATTAAGTAATGGCAAAATGTAGTGTTCACCAAATTCAGCCGTTGAACTTAACCGCAACGATCCCTGTAATTCTTGTTGACCTAATCGCGCTTTATCCAATGTTTGTTCTAATTGAATTAACACTTGGCGAAAATCCTGATAAAGCATTTCTCCTGTTTCTGTCAGTGAGAATCGACGAGTATTACGATTAAGTAATGATACATCTAATTCTGTTTCTAACGCCTTGATATGAATACTTACCATCGATTTACTGAGGCGCAAATATTTTGCTGCCTGAGTAAATGATCCCGTATCGACAACTGCAATAAACGAGCGAATTCGATCAATTTGATTTTGCATGATTGTTTACTCTGATTAAACAATAAGTTCTATTTTGTCAGATAGACGAAATTCGTCAATCTTCCGTACTCTATGCCTGGAGGATTTTTATGACTTACCGTTATCGAATTGCATCTATATTTTTGCTGGGCTTCTTTATCGATTGCATTAACATTTTTATGTCAGCTATTGCATTACCTGCAATTGCCGATGATATGCAGATCTCTATCGTTTCTGTTACATGGGTTTCAAATAGTTATATTTTAGGATTAACATTAATTATTCCCTTGAGTCATTGGTTATCTCAACGTTTTGGAATTAAAGCATTGATGGTAACGTCAATGTTGATGTTTAGTTTATCAGTTGCATTAGTGGGATATTCTCACTCTTTTATCGAACTTATTTTTTGGCGCTTTATTCAAGGTGTGAGTGGTGGGCTGTTAATCCCAATAGGGCAAGCATTAACTTTTCAATATTTTCAAGGGCATGAGAGAAGTAAAATATCAACACTTATTATGGCAATAGCCTTGATTGCACCTGCGATATCGCCAACATTAGGTGGATTTATTGTTGATGTTGTCTCGTGGCGTTGGGTTTTTTATAGCAATATTCCATTCTCATTGATAACCGCGTTTCTAGCCTTTATCTGGGTAAAAGAGCCTTTACCGAAAGAAAACGCTATGCCTGATATTAAAGGTATCATTCTTATTAGTTTGATCATTGTATCTGGATTGTTCGCGTTATCTGCTTATGGTGAATATCACTCAACATTACTTGCTTTATTGATTGCCGTACTTTCAACCATTTTTGCTGTACTTTATTATTATCATTATCGGCACCATTCATCACCGGTTATTAATTTAGCATTATTAAAAAATAGAAATCTATCACTCTCTATTTTTATTTATTACTGTATTCCGGGTGTTTTTACTGGCGTAAATATTCTCGCTATTTTTTATTTACAACAATATTTAAAATTTACAGGTCAAGGTACTGGTGTTTTTATGTTGTTGTATGCACTGGGTGCCTTTATTTCGATGACAATAAGTGGTGCGCTTTATAATAAATTAGGTATGAAACGCTTATTTATTATTGCGTTGCTATTACATAGTATTGGTATTGCTTTATTAAGTATTGTAAATAGCAGTACAGATATTCCATTACTTATTATTGCATATCTAATTATCGGAGTGGGTGGGGGAGTGGGTGCTAATACCGCTCAAACCACGGCATTGTATGACTTTAGTGCGCAGAAGTTAGTTCAAGCAAGTATTATTTGGAATATTAACAGGCAAGTTGTTTTTAGTCTCGGGGCAACTATGGTTGCTATGTTATTTAATATTCTTTCTCTTTTTTGTTTACCACAAACTGCTTATAGCATGACTTTTTTAATATGTGCATTGATAGGCATATTACCTCTTACTTTATTATTTACATTAAAGAAAAAAGTTATTATACAGGAAATACAAGATGAATTTTAATAATGATTTAATTATAGAAAGCATTAAATCTTTGCATGATGAAATTGAAACGGTTTTTACACAATATCCACTATCAATTACTGCTATTACAAAAATAGAAAATCTCTTATCTCCAGAATTTTCAATGGTTGGGATCAGCGGAAAAGCGGTGAGTTATGATGAAGTTATCGCGATGTTCAAACAAAATGCAGGAAAAAGAAGTGGTCTGAAAATAAAAACGGATGATTATAAAATAATTCACCAGTCAGATTGTTTGGCGCTTGTCCGATATCAAGAAACACACAGTGAAAATAAGAAAATTCTTAGACGTGAGTCTGTGGTGTTATTGAGACGCAATTCTCATGATGAGAGTTGGCAATGGTACTATCTTCATGAAACCCCAATCTCAAATAATTGATTGATTTATATGAAAAACCAGTTTTTTAACTGGTTTTTTTTATCATTAAAAATAATACTACTAAATTAGACAATCTATAAATTTCTAATTAGCAAGCATTTTTATGCTGTCTTAATAAAAATATTTTTTCTATTCAGAGCACAAAGCATATTGCGTGTTGCAAAGAAGAGTTTATGATTGGCGGCTGAAAACTGCGTTTTCTATTCTTTACGTTACTACGATTCCCTTAGAGCGACCTCTTAAGTATAGTTAGGTAACCTATAGCTACATTATTTATGGATTTAACTCGGGAAATGTAAGGAAGGTAATATGCAGTTTCTTTGGCCTGTTCGTGTTTATTATGAAGATACTGATGCCGGTGGTGTTGTTTATCACGCCAGTTATCTGAAATATTTTGAACGCGCTAGAACTGAACTACTCAGAGAAAAAGGTTTTCATCAGCATGATTTACGGGAGTATAATCATGTTGCATTTGTTGTACGTAAATTATCAATAGAATATATTGCGCCAGCTCGACTTGATAATCTTTTGCAAGTAGAAAGTGAAATTACCGCATTGCGTGGTGTTTCGATGACATTTTCTCAAAAGATTATTAATGAAGATGGTTGTGTATTGTGTAGCGCAGAAGTGCTCATTGTCTGCGTAGATTCATCAAAAATGAAGCCAGTAGCGCTTCCTAAGTCCATTATCGCGGAGTTTAAGTAGTGGCTGACATGAATGTTATCGATCTCTTCCTAAAAGCAGGGCTTTTAGTCAAGTTGATCATGTTGCTTTTAATCGGATTTTCTATTGC
>JAEYFY010000202.1 GCA_023454395.1 Pseudomonadota bacterium | reverse complement strand
GTCCAATGAAAGACGGTGTGATTGCTGATTTTTATGTAACCGAAAAAATGCTTCAGCACTTCATAAAACAGGTTCATAACAATAGCTTTATGCGTCCAAGTCCTCGTGTATTAGTTTGTGTACCAGTAGGAGCCACTCAAGTAGAACGCAGAGCTATCCGTGAATCCGCATTAAGTGCGGGCGCTCGCGAAGTATTCTTAATTGAAGAACCTATGTCTGCGGCAATCGGTGCTGGTTTACCTGTTTCTGAAGCAACAGGCTCTATGGTGGTCGATATTGGTGGTGGTACAACAGAAGTTGCCGTGATTTCATTAAACGGTGTCGTTTATTCTTCTTCTGTTCGTATCGGTGGTGACCGCTTTGATGAAGCTATCATTAACTATGTGCGTCGTAACTACGGTTCACTGATTGGTGAAGCAACCGCAGAACGTATCAAACACGATATCGGTTCAGCTTATCCTTCTGATGAAGTCAATGAGATTGAAGTTCGTGGCCGTAACCTTGCAGAAGGTGTACCTCGTAGCTTTACTTTAAACTCTAATGAAATTCTTGAAGCCTTGCAGGAGCCATTAACCGGTATCGTTAGCGCTGTTATGGTTGCATTAGAGCAATGCCCGCCAGAATTAGCTTCTGATATTTCAGAGCGCGGCATGGTATTAACCGGTGGTGGTGCATTATTACGTAACCTAGACCGTTTATTAATGGAAGAGACAGGTATTCCTGTGATTGTTGCTGAAGATCCACTGACGTGTGTTGCTCGTGGTGGTGGTAAAGCATTAGAAATGATCGATATGCACGGTGGCGATCTGTTTAGCGAAGATTGAGATTAATTCTAACAAGGGAGAATGGATTCCCCCTTGGTTAGAATGTTAACACCTGTTCTTTTACTTCTCCGTGTGAGTGATCTTAGAGTTTATGAAGCCAATTTTTAGTCGGGGCCCTTCCCTGCAACTAAGATTAATAATCGCCGTGGTTGTTGCTATCTCTTTATTGATTGCTGATAACCGTATTGGTGCATTTTCTAAAGTCCGCCAGTATCTTGATACTGCTGTTAGTCCCTTCTATTTTCTTGCAAATGGCCCACGCCGTTTCCTTGATCAAATTTCAGAAACATTTGCCACGCGTGAGCGTTTACAATTTGAGAATCAAGCGTTAAGAAAAGAGTTGTTAGTTCGTAGCGGAGAAAGCCAATTACTGGAGCAATTTAAGCAAGAGAATGCCCGTTTACGAGAATTACTTGGTTCACCACTGCGCCAAAATGAACAAATGACAGTAACGCAAGTACTGTCTGGTAATAGTACGCCTTATCGAGATCAAGTTGTGATTGATAAAGGAACCAATGATGGCGTCTATGAAGGGCAACCTGTTATTAGTGATAAAGGTGTTGTAGGACAAGTTATTGCCGTAAGTGAGCTTACGAGTCGTGTGCTATTAATATGTGACACTTCTCATGCATTACCTGTACAAGTTTTACGTAACGATATTCGTGTTATCGCTTCTGGTGCGGGCTGTGCGGATGATTTATTGCTAGAAGCATTACCTGCCAATATTGATATTCGTGTAGGCGATGTTTTAGTGACATCTGGATTGGGCGGTCGTTTCCCTGAAGGGTATCCTGTTGGTGTGGTATCTTCAGTTAAAGTGGATAACCAACGGGCTTATTCCGTGATTAATGTTCGACCTTCAGCAGAGCTACAACGTTTACGCTATTTGCTTTTATTATGGAATTCATCAGATAAAATGGGAGAGCCTCCTCTGCCTTCAGAGGTTTATCACGCGGCTAATGAGCGCTTAATGCAACTGATGCCTCAAGTTTTACCTAATTATGAACAAGCAGGGCCGCCGCTTCCTCGTTCTATGTCTCAAGAGCCGTTAGACAGTGCGGCTGAAGAAACTAACAGAACAACGACACCAGCAACTCCTCCTGCTGCAACAAATACACCTGCTAATACAAATAGAAGTAGGTAGACACGATGAATCCATATCAAAGTCGTGGGCGTTGGGTTGTTTGGCTCTCTTTTCTTGTCGCATTAGTTTTACAAATTATGCCGTGGCCAGAACAGTTAGCCGTGTATCGACCTATTTGGCCGATGCTATTTCTTATTTATTGGATAACAGCAATCCCTCATCGAGTCAGTGTCGGAACCGCATTTGTTTTAGGTATGATTATGGATTTAGTCCAAGGAACTACCTTGGGTGTCAATGCATTGGCCTATACTTTAGTGAGTTATGTCATCGCCTTTAAATATCAGCTTTTTTGTAATTTAGCGTTATGGCAACAAGCCTTAGTGGTAATGTTAAGTGTTGTGGTTGTTGATCTTGCTGTATTTTGGGCAGAATTTTTACTTTCACCTGTGACTTTTCACCCTCAAGTATTCTGGAATAGTCCAGTCAGTGGTATTCTTTGGCCATGGCTTTATTTTTTACTTCGCAAAATCCGTCACCAGTTTTTAGTTCACTAAGTTATTGGATCATGGCGGTCATTTTTGCGTTACCGTCATGAGGACATTATTTGTGACCACACTTTACCTTGCTTCCAGCTCACCAAGAAGACGTGAACTTCTCGCGTTATTAGATGTTGAATTTAGTATTATCACACCAGCAATTGATGAAATTTGGCAACAAGGTGAAAAGCCAGAAGAGTATGTTCTTCGTTTAGCAAAAGAAAAATCACAAGAAGGTGTAAGACAAGCACCTGATGATTATCCCGTTTTGGGGTCTGATACTATTGTGGTTTATGATGGTCATATTCTTGAAAAACCTCGTGATAAAACCCATGCTGCGCAAATTCTACGTTCACTCTCCGGCGCAACACATCAAGTGATGACAGCAATTGCTATCTCTAATAGAACACATACATTGAGTCAATTAGTCGTCACACACGTCACTTTTAGAGAGATGACAGAGAGTGAGATTAGCGCGTATATTGAGTCAGGGGAGCCAATGGATAAAGCTGGCGCTTACGGTATTCAAGGAAAAGGAGGCCGTTTCGTTCAACGGATTGAGGGAAGTTATCATGCTGTTGTCGGATTGCCTCTTGTTGAAACCGAAGCATTGATAGCTCAATTTTCGTCTCTAGCTAATGAGAAGGAGATTTCATGACAGCAGAGTTATTAGTGAATGTGACGCCTTCTGAAACCCGTGTCGCCTATATTCGCGGCGGCATACTTCAAGAAATTCATGTCGAAAGAGAAGCGAAACGAGGTATCGTCGGAAACATCTACAAAGGTCGGGTAAGTCGCGTATTACCCGGGATGCAAGCTGCATTTATTGACATCGGGCTGGATAAAGCCGCTTTTCTACATGCTTCTGATATTATGCCTCACACTGAATGTATTGCAGGTGAAGAGCAGAAAAAATTTAATGTTCGTGATATTGCGCAACTGGTGCATCAAGGACAAGACTTAATTGTACAAGTGGTTAAAGATCCATTAGGAACAAAAGGCGCTCGCCTTACCACCGATATTACATTACCTTCTCGCTATTTAGTGTTTATGCCTGGTGCCTCTCATGTCGGTGTTTCTCAGCGAATTGACAGTGAAGAAGAGCGTGAACGTTTAAAACTACTCGTTGAAGAGTATTGCGATGAAAATGGTGGTTTTATTATTCGTACT
Organism: Pseudomonadota bacterium; assembly: GCA_023454395.1. GTDB lineage: Bacteria > Pseudomonadota > Gammaproteobacteria > Enterobacterales > Enterobacteriaceae > Proteus > Proteus appendicitidis. Next base: position 5,683 of record JAEYFY010000202.1, on the reverse strand, counting down.
GCCGCTGAAGGCGTTGGTGAGCATGAAATTAAGCAAGATGCTGCTTTTCTTAAACGTCTGTGGAATAAAATCATTGAGCGTAAAAAAAGAAATAAAACCCGTATTCAAATTTATGGTGAATTAGCGTTAGCGCAGCGTATTTTACGTGATTTTGCAAGCTCTGAATTAGATAGCATACGGGTTGATTCTAAATTAACTTACAATCAACTACAGGAATTTATTGGTGAATATATTCCTGAATTAACCGCTAAACTTGAATTGCATCAAGGGAATCAGCCTATTTTTGATCTCTATGGTGTAGAAAGTGAAATTCAACGGGCTTTAGAGCGTAAAGTTGAATTGAAATCAGGCGGTTATCTGATTATCGATCAAACTGAAGCAATGACCACTATTGATATCAATACAGGGGCATTTGTTGGTCATCGAAATTTAGAAGAAACGATTTTCAATACTAATATAGAAGCAAGCCAAGCCATTGCTCGTCAATTACGGTTACGTAATTTAGGCGGTATCATCATTATTGACTTTATTGATATGAATAATGATGAACATAAACGCAGAGTATTAGCATCACTTGAACAAGCGCTAAGTAAAGATAGAGTGAAAACAACGATTAATGGCTTCTCTCAGCTTGGCTTAGTAGAAATGACACGTAAAAGAACGCGAGAAAGCCTTGAACATGTGCTTTGTGATGACTGCCCAACTTGCCAAGGGCGAGGTACGGTAAAATCAGTTGAAACAGTTTGTTATGAGATTTTACGTGAAATAGTGCGTGTGCATAAAACGATTGATGCAGATCGCTTCTTAGTTTACGCCTCTTCAGCAGTAGCCGAAGCATTAAAAGGCGATGAATCACACGCATTAGCAGAGGTTGAAATTTTTGTCGGTAAACAAGTGAAAGTGCAAACTGAGCTACTCTATAGTCAGGAGCAATTTGACGTGGTGATGATGTAATGGATTCGCCTTCCTAATGAATATGATGGCAGAAAGGAGACAAAAATGAAGCGGCTGCCTAAATACCTGTTAGTGATAACAGTTTTTTGCCTCATCGTTTTTGCCTTGGTATTAAGCGGATTTCGCTACTTTCTGCCACGCTTAGATAGTTATCGTCCTGAAATAGAATCGTATTTAACGAAGCAACTCAATAGCCCTGTCTCAATGACAAAAATCATGGGGGAGTGGCAAAACTTTGGCCCCGATATTCAAGTAGAAGGGCTGAATATTACCAATAAAGATGTGAACGTAACGGCAGAAAAAGTCACTTTTTCTTTTGACGTTTGGCGTTCATTATTCGCTTTCCGTCTTCATTTTCGTGAACTGACCTTTGAACAGTTATATGTTAATTACCATAGCCCTATTTTTACTGGGCAAAGTGGGGATATAACGTTAACTGAACCTGATGATATCTCTTCAATTTTCCTTGAGCAGTTTGACCGTTTTAAACTGATTGAAAGCCGTTTTGTTTTTTTAACCCCTTCAGGAGACACCAGTACATTACATGTGCCTGAATTGATGTGGTTAAATCAGAAAAATCGTCATCGTGCTCAAGGTGAAGTCACTCTCGATACCCCCATTAATCATTATGGGGGATTAAAAGTACGCCTTGATCTCTATACCACAGAGAAGGGGCTTATCGATAACGGTAAAGTATTTCTTACCGCAGATGATGTTGATATCTCACCTTGGCTTAGTCAGTGGGTAAAAAATAATAGTGGTGTAGGTGAAGCCAAAGCCAGTTTGTCTAACTGGATTGACATTACTCAAGGGCGTATTACTGGAAGTCAGTTACAAATTCATCAAGGTGAAATGGACTGGAGTAGTGATGGAACCTCACACGTACTAAATGTCGAAGACTTAATATTACGTATGAGAAGGCAAGAAAATGGTTGGCTTGCGGATGTTCCTTATACGCGAAAAATTACCATGGATGGTGAAGAGTGGCCTGATGGTTATTTAGCCGTTCTTTATCAACCAAAAGAAAAACAGAATGACGAAGCATGGCGTATTCGTGCCAAAAATATTGAACTCGATAGGCTGTATGCCATATTGCCGTTATTCTCTTTTTTAACGCCTGATTTTGTTCGTCAATGGCAGTATCGTCAATTTTCTGGTGTGGTTAATGATTTTGCATTAGATCTCACCCCAGAAAACTTCGAGCAAAGCGCCATTAATCTTTCTTGGAAAAATGTGAGTTGGAAGCGTTGGCAAGAGATCCCCTCTGTACAAAATTTCAGCGGACAATTAAAAGGGAGCATGCAAGGCGGTGAACTTAACTTTGCTTTAGCCGATAGTGAAATAGATACGGGCGAATTATTTAAAGCACCGCTGAATATTGAAAAAGGGAAAGGCACGGTTTATTGGACTCATTCTGGAGATGACTTATCTCTTTGGAGTGAAGGATTAGATATTCAAGCCACATCAGCATGGGTAGCCGGTGATTTTCGTTATGAGAAACAAGGTGAAGATCAACAACTTTCTATACTCTCAGGCGTAAGAGTCACAAATGCAGGAGATGCATGGCGTTACCTGCCTGAGGAGTATGTTGGTAAAGGGCTAACACAATATCTCTCGGATGCCATTATTGCCGGTAATATCGATAATGGAACCTTTATTTTCCATGGTAACCCCGCCGATTTTCCTTTTGATAATCACAAAGGGTGGTTCCAAGTTTATGCCCCTGTCAAACACGCAACCTTTAAATTTGATAGTGAATGGCCTGCATTATTCGATCTTGATATTAATCTAGATTTTAAAAATGATGGGTTATGGATGTCTTCTGCACAAGCGAAAGTGGGTAAAGCAACCGCCACGAATTTAAGTGCAGTGATTGAGAGCTATCGACAAGAAAAGATCTTAATTAATGCGGATATTCAAGCTACAGGCGATGAGTTGAAAGAGTATTTCTTAGACTCTCAAATGGCGAGTATTGGTCATACACTTGAAGAGCTTAACGTTGCCGGAAAAATTAACGGTACATTGAAATTAGATATTCCCTTTGGTGGTGAAGATGTGGTTGCTTCGGGGGATATTAATTTAAAAAACAATGATGTCACATTGAATTTTATGGATACCACCTTAAAGGGTGTTAGCGGGCAATTTCGTTATCACAATGACAAACTTGAGAGTGATACATTAACGGCTAATTGGTTTGGGCAGCCTCTCGCTTTCTCATTTACCAGTCATAATAGTACGGATAATTATCAGGTCGATGTTGGCTTAAAAGGTCAATGGGATATTCAAAAAATTCAAGGCTTGCCTAGCGATATTCAGCATAAATTTAGCGGCGTATTTCCTTGGAGTGGCAACGTTAATGTTAAGATCCCCGAAAAAGGGGATGTTGATTATCAAGTTGATTTAACCGGAAATATCAATGCATTAAGTAGTCAGCTAACGGCTCCTGAAACAGATGATTTAAAAAACTCACCGCCTATTGTGATTTCTGCAAAGGGTAACAGTGAAACTTTAACGGTGAATGCCAGTGCTGAAAAACAATGGAAATTTAATAGCCAGTGGGCATTAGGTAAGCAGTTGCGTTTATTGCAAGGTAATCTGGTGTCCTCTGGCGAGAAATTACCTGAATTGACAGCACAGCAACGCTTAACCATTTCTCTTAAAGGGCTAGAAGGTGATAAATGGTTGCCAACATTATTGGCTTTTTCGTCTTTAACACCGTCTGGAAATGATGTGAGCTTTCCTGATAATGTGCATATCAGCTTACCCGAATTAAATTTCGCAGGGCAAAATTGGAATAATCCGCAAACTGAAATCATGCGTATTAATGACGGTGTGAAATTGGCATTTTCAGGTAGTGAGTTACGAGGGGATGTGTTTATTCCTACCACGTCAGCACCTTGGCAAGTCAATATTAACTATCTCTATTTTAATGGAGCAACGTTATCTCAAGAAGAAAAACCATTAAAAATGGCAAATACTTCTGATGCGAATGCCTTGAAGTTTTCAGTTAAAAATATTCCCTCTATCGATTTTGAATGCCGAGAATGTTGGGTAAATGGATTACTACTTGGCAAAATTCAAGGCTCATTAAAGCAAAGGCATGGCGCGCTATTTTTAACAGAAGGTAAGTTAGAAAATAGCAGTGGTGAGTTGTCTATTAATGGTGAGTGGTCTGAAGATAATGCGGGCAATAATACGACAAAGTTAATCGGCAAATTAAAAGCCGAAGAAGTTGATGAAATGGCCGCTTATTTCGGTTATATCATTCCTATTGTTCAGTCCCCACTTTCTGCTGATTTCTCATTGCAATGGCGTGATACGCCGTGGAATTTTAATCTTGCGACCTTAAATGGTGATATTAAATCTACTTTAGGCAAAGGGCGTATCGAAAAAGTGGATGTTGGGCAGGCGGGTAAATTACTGCGTCTTGTGAGTTTTGATGCGCTTTTACGTAAATTACAATTTGATTTTAGGGATACTTTCAGCGAGCATTTTGAATATGATTCGATTAAAAGTGAAATTACGATTAATCAAGGTATTATGAATGCAGAGAGTGTTCGTGTTGATGGTGTTATTGCTGATATTGCGATAAGTGGGAAAGTGGATTTAGTTGAACGTAAAATGGATCTACAGGTTGTAGTAACACCTGAAATTTCAGCCACTGTTGGTGTTGCTACTGCATTCGCGATAAACCCAATTGCAGGCGCCGCAGTGTTTGCGGCATCAAAGGTTCTGGGGCCACTTTGGAGTAAGATTTCAGTTATCCGTTATCATGTGACCGGAACTATGGAACAACCCAAAATTGACGAAGTACTGCGTCAGCTTAAGGAGAATCAGGCGTTATGAAAAAAGTTAATGTCGCACTTTTGCAACTTTGTAGCGGTAAAAACACAAAAAATAATCTGGCGCAAATTGAGCAACAGATTAAGCAATTACCCGATTCAGTGAAGCTTGTATTAACACCTGAAAATGCGTTACTTTTTTCGAACTCTAAAGATTATCATAAACATGCTGAAGTTCAGGGTGATGGACCTTTACAAAATGCTATCGCTAAAATGGCTCAGCGCTATAAAGTATGGATCTTAGTCGGTTCTATGCCATTGATTAGCCGAGACTCCCCAGACCAAATTACGAGCAGTAGTTTGGTGTTTGATGATGAAGGTGTTATTCGTGCTCGTTATGACAAAATCCATATGTTTGATGTCAGTATTGATGATGAGCAAGGCGAATATAACGAATCTTCTATTTATCAACGTGGTGAGCGCCTAACCGTCGTTGATACTCCAGTTGGGAAATTAGGCTTAACAATCTGTTATGATTTACGCTTCCCAGGTATTTTCCAAGCATTAAGAGAAAAAGGAGCAGAGATAATCTCTGTACCAGCGGCTTTTACCCGTTTAACAGGGAAAGCACACTGGGAGCCTTTATTACGTGCTCGTGCCATTGAGAATCAGTGTATTATCTTAGCGCCAGCACAAGTGGGTACACATGATACGCGCCGGACTTGGGGTCATACCATGGCGATTGATGGCTGGGGGAAAGTTTTGAAAAAGAACCCTGATGCTGTTAGTGCGCTAACGTTGAACGTTGGCGTCGAAAGTTTACACGGTATGCGTGAACAGATACGGGTTGTAAAACATAACCGCTTTCGCCCGAAACTGACCCACTTAATCAAAAAAGTTAAGGATAAAGAAGAATTATGAGTTTAGCTGTTGTCAGCGAAAGTCTG
>JAEYFY010000047.1 GCA_023454395.1 Pseudomonadota bacterium | reverse complement strand
ATTCGAAAGTAAACGTAAAATAGGAGGAAGCAATGACTGTTTCCCGCAGAACTTTTATCAAAGGACTCGCAGCCAGCGGTGCAGCAATGACTGTTTCTACCCCTGTTATTGCTAATTCAGGGAGTTCAGCTTCTAACACGCGATCGCGTCCAGAGGATGCCCCTAACCTATTAATTGTTTTCCCAGATGAAATGCGCGCTCATGCATTACAGTTTATGGGGGAAGATCCTTCAATTACACCTAATTTGAATAAATTTGCGAAGCAAGCCAAAGTAATGACGCAGATGGCTTCCAACTATCCTCTTTGTTCTCCATTTCGTGGCATGTTTATGACAGGTCAATACCCAGTTCGTAATGGGATCACGGGAAATGCACATGACTATGGCGGCAAAGTCGGTATTGACTTATCGCCTTATGCAAAATGTTGGTCAGACGTTTTAAAATCTCTCGATTACAGCACAGGCTATATTGGTAAATGGCACCTTGACGCTCCTTACGAACCGTTTATTGAAAGTTACAACAATCCAATGGAAGGTCGCTATTGGAATGAATGGGCAGCACCAGATAGACGCCATGGTTTTGATTTTTGGTATTCTTATGGCACTTATGATTTACATTTAAAACCAATGTATTGGGCAAACGATACCCCTCGTGATAAACCTATTTACATTGATCAATGGGGACCTGAGCACGAAGCTGATATGGCAATCAAGTTCCTCAAAAATGAAAACAATCAATTTAGAGATAATTCAAAACCATTTGCATTAGTGGTTTCAATGAACCCTCCTCATTCACCTTATGATCAAGTACCGAAAAAGTACCTCGATGCTTATCAAGGTAAAACGTCAAAAGAGCTAAATACACGCCCTAATGTACAATGGGATACTGAATATCAAGAAGGTTATGGACCTCAATATTTCAAAGAATATATGGCAATGGTCAACGGTGTTGATGAACAATTTGGTCGCATCGTAGATGAATTAGAAAAACAAGGTCTTGCAGATAATACTCTTGTCGTTTTCTTCTCTGATCATGGCAGTTGCTTAGGGGCAAATGGGCAAGCAACAAAAAATAATCCTTATGAAGAATCTATGCGAGTTCCTATGATGTTTCGTTTACCGGGTAAAATTAAACCAGGCTCTGACGATGCATTAATGTCAGCACCTGATATTTACCCAACTATCTTAGGGCTACTTGGTTTATCAGAATGGATCCCAGATTCTGTAGAAGGTACTGATCTTGCAGATAGAGTAATCACTGGCAAAGGTGACACAGCAAACTCTCAGCTTTACCTCTTTATTCCTTATGGTGAACCTTCATTCGGTAAACGAGGTGTCAGAACCAAAACTCATACTTTGGTGATAGATAGACAAGATGGACAACCATTAAAATATACTTTATATGACAATGTGAACGATCCATATCAAATGAAAAATATTGCCAAAGATAATATGCCTTTAATTGAGAAATTAATTAAAGAAGAATTAACCCCTTGGTTGGAAAAAACAGGAGATTCTTGGCGCGCCACTGAATTTATTACGGCTACAACCAACAAATTAAATAAAACAATATCGACATGTAAAGAAAAATAATAAAAATATCTGCGCCATAATATTATGGCGCTATATATAAACCCAATTCGCTGATATAAAAAATCCTTTTAATAAAATAAAGGGAAAGATGTCCTACACCTAAAAATTGGCACAAATAAAAGCGAATAAAGAATTGGATATATACCATGAACAAACTTCGTATTGCTCTTTTTTTACCTCTTCTTGGCTTAGGTTTAACTTCTTTTCATTCTCAGGCAGCTAATGTCAATGCTATGTTTTCTTGGGAAACGGCCGATTACGACACCCCAAACAACTATGCTGGTTATCGTGTAGATTTTAATATTAATCCAGATAAGTCTAACTGGTATTTCGATGTTGGTTTTCGTCAACGTGAGCATGACAATAAAAACCGTTATCAGCGTTATGATTTACAGGGTAGCTATCGTTTTAAATTAAATAATGGTTGGATCCAACCTGGTTTAAAAGTACGTCAAGATCTCACTAACTATGATAATGGAAGTCGATTAACTATTAATTTTTATGAATCAAAAACCAATTACCAATTTCCAATTAACAAAGATTGGGTTTTAACGGGTAGTGTTTTATTTGGCTTACAAAAGAAAGAAGACAAACGTAGTAATGGCGTCACAAATACAGATTACTTAGGCTGGGAAATTGAACCAGGCCTACGTTATTTTATCACTCCTAATATTAATACAACCGTTGCTTATTTTGATGGTGGTAAGCAAGCAATACGACATGAAGAATACGACACAAAAGAAACAAACCATAATCAACAATTGCGTATGTATGTAAACTGGACAACCCCAATAGGATTAATTGTTTCTCCATCAATGCGTAAATCTATTTTTGGAAAAATAGAAGATAGAACAAATAAAGGGGATTATATCGAAAAAGATATGACCCGTTATACCCTACAAATGGCTTATCAAATATCACCTCAATGGCGAGTCATGACGGAATATTATAATGAACGAGTTGAAAATAAAAATGATGGTAGTAAATCAACTCAAGATTATTTCAAAGTTTCATTCCGAGCAACATTCTAATAATTAAAATCATATAATTGTTCATGGAGTTATATTGTGAAAAATAAAAAATTGTTATTTTTGAGCGCTGCTATTTTATCAGCTATTTATGGTTCAGCATGGGCAACAGAATGTGATCCCACTTTAAATATCTGTGAAACCGTTAATGTTAATGATGGTAATAACGCTCAAATAAGTAAAGATGTCACAGTTGCCCAAGGTGATGGTGTTGTATTTAATGGTTCATCAACAGAATATAAAGCCCAAGCAATTACAAAAAATATTACTGTTACTGGTGATAGTGCCAGTGCAATTAAAATAAATCAGGGTGCCTCTTTTAGCAGTAATATCAACTTAAATGGTGCTAACGTGACCAGTGAAAATGGTACAGCCATCTTAGTTGAAGGTGACTTTCCTAAACGAGGTACTGGCGTTTATGTAAGAGACGGCGCCATTATTCGAGGAAAAACAGCGGCTATTGATTTTAGAACGCTCCAAACTGGATTTAGAAGTGATGTAAATGGCGAGATCCACGGTGATATTTTAGGAAATGGTCACGCTGACACTAAAATAAACTTTGCTTATCAAGGTGGCGCTCAAAATGCTTTATTTGATGGATACCAAATCACAGGTGTTCCATTAATTGAAAATCATGGCAATTTAACCATCCAAGGAAAAGATAAAACAATTCATTGGGAAGGTAATTTCCTGAATAAGGAAAATAGTCAGCTTATTTTCCGCCTTGATGATAATACCAATACTGATGACGCTATTCTCCATGTTGATGGTGATGTCACCTTTAAAAAAGGTAGCCAAGCCAAATTAGATTTTAAAGGAACCAGTGTCGATAATATCATTAACAAGGATATCGTATTAATTTCTTCAAATTCAGACATTAAAGACGAAGCGGGTATTACCGTTACTGATGCCAATGCCATTGCACCAGATGTTTCTCCTTTATTAGAAAAAACAGATTCATGGTTAGAAACCACACCGCCAAATATTAGTGGTGGCGTTAGTGGTAATCAATTGGTTGCACGTTATGGCATTAGCTACGAAGGGGGAAATAATTTTATTAGCGCTGCTGAACGCGGCAATGTAAGTGAAAATGGATTAGCAGCAGCAAACTTTGTTATTCCAACCGTATTAAATGAATTTAATAATACGCGTAGTCAAGTTTCAGATGAAGCACTGAGTCTATTAGTTGCGGCTGGAAATGACGATAATAATATTGCCGCATTATCGAATGATTTAGCCCCTATCGCTGACGGTAGTGATATTCAAGCGGGGTTAATTATGGTTGAAGATATGCGCAATAATATTGCTCATCGCTATTTACGTTATGACAACCAATTACCAATTGAGGAAAGAGAAGCTGGCTGGAATAGCTGGGCTAATCTACTGTACGGTTACGGTACACAAAGCAATCAAGGTGGCATTAACGGTTACAACACTTACCGCACAGGTATTCAAATAGGTACTGATTACGAAATTAATCAAGATGCTCTTATCGGTGTTTCTTTTGCTTATAACTACGCCAAAGCAGATGCCAAACAGCGTAACGCAAGTAAAGAAATTAACCATTTTGAATTTATGCCTTATACCGGTTGGTATAGTGACACATTATTCCTAAACGGTAATTTAAATATTGGTTATTACACGGTTGATAGCGAGCGAGATATCGGTGGTAATACCGGATGGCAAGGAAATACCAAAGCAAAAGGTGATTATTCTGGCGTGCAATTAGGCTACCAGATTAATGCTGGAAGCTATTTTGATTTTGATTTCATCCATATAAAACCGATGCTGACTTACCAATATCAATGGCTCAATATTGATTCATGGGAAGAAACGGGTTCAGCGTTATCAATGCGTACTTATGGTCAACGCTATGCTGTCAATCAACTCGGTGGTTCAGTGGCGTTTTGGAATACCTATCAGACCGCTTATGGCAAATTAACCCCTACTCTTAATCTGCGTTATATCAAAGATATAGCCGGCGATAATCATGTCGAACAACGTCATAGCCTCACTTATTTTAATACTGGGGGAAGTACCTTTGATATTAAAGGAAACACCGTTGGTGGTGACATTATTAGTGCAGAATTAGGTGCTAATCTCGATATTACTCAATCATTAAATTTAGGCACAACGATGGGATATCAGCGTTATGACAAGTTCAATGAAGGACGCATTGGTTTTACTGTTAGCCAGCGTTTCTAAGGAGAATAAATAATGCCGATATTTCGCTTTACTGCACTTGCCATGACATTGGGGCTACTATCAGCCCCTTATAATGCAATGGCTGCAACAAACAATCCTGCATTTGATCCTAATAATCTGATGCAGTCTGAAATATATCATTTTGCTCAAAATAATCCGTTAGCTGATTTCACAACAGATAAAAACTCAACACTGACGTTATCTGACAAGCGTAGCATTATGGGAAGCCAATCCCTTTTGTGGAAATGGAAAGGTGGAAGTAGCTTTACTTTGCATAAAAAGCTGATTGTTCCGACAGACAAAGAAGCCTCTAAAGCATGGGGACGTGCATCTACACCTGTTTTATCATTTTGGCTTTATAATGAAAAACCTATTGATGGCTATCTCACTGTTGATTTTGGTGAAAAACTCAACGCCACCAGCGAAGCGCAAGCAGGCTTTAAAGTAAAACTGAATTTTACGGGTTGGCGTGCTGTAGGGCTTTCTCTAAATAACGATCTTGAAAATAGAGAAATGACCTTAAATGCAATGAATACCTCCTCTGATGGTGCTCAAGACAGTATTGGTCGAGCGTTAGGCGCGAATGTTGATAGCATTCGATTTAAAGCCCCGTCTAATGTCGGTCAAGGTGAAATATATATCGATCGTATTATGTTTTCTATCGATGATGCTCGCTATCAATGGTCTGATTATCAAGTAAAAACACGTTTATCAGAGCCTGAGATCCAGTTTCATAACGTACAACCTCAATTGCCGGTAACGCCCGAAAACTTAGCTGCGATTGATCTTATTCGCCAACGTCTGATTAATGAATTTGTTGGTGGTGAAAAAGAGACAAATCTCGCACTAGAAGAAAACATTAGTAAATTAAAAAGTGATTTTGATGCACTCAATATTCGCATTTTAGCGGATGGTGGAATACAAGGGCGACATCTGATCACAGATAAACAAACTATTATTTATCAGCCAGAGAACCTTAATTCTCAAGATAAGTCGCTTTTTGATAATTACGTTATTTTAGGTAATTACACGACATTAATGTTTAATATCAGCCGTGCCTATGTTCTTGAAAAAGATCCGACACAAAAAGCCCAGTTAAAACAGATGTACTTATTAATGACAAAGCATTTATTAGATCAAGGCTTTGTTAAAGGGAGTGCATTAGTCACAACTCATCACTGGGGATATAGTTCTCGTTGGTGGTATATATCTACATTATTAATGTCTGATGCCTTAAAAGAAGCCAATCTACAAACTCAAGTTTATGATTCATTGCTGTGGTATTCACGAGAGTTTAAAAGTAGTTTTGATATGAAGGTAGGAGCAGATAGTTCAGATTTAGACTATTTCAACACCTTATCCCGTCAGCACTTAGCTTTATTACTGCTAGAGCCAGATGATCAAAAGCGCATCAACTTAGTTAATACTTTCAGTCATTACATTACGGGTGCATTAACTCAAGTACCACCAGGCGGTAAAGATGGTTTACGTCCTGATGGTACCGCGTGGCGACATGAAGGTAACTATCCAGGTTACTCTTTCCCAGCCTTTAAAAATGCCTCTCAGCTTATTTATTTACTGCGTGGTACACCTTTTGCTGTCGGTGAAAATGGTTGGAATAACCTGAAAAAAGCCATGGTTTCAGCATGGATCTACAGTAATCCAGAAGTAGGATTACCTTTAGCTGGGCGACACCCGTTTAATTCACCGTCATTAAAATCGGTTGCTCAAGGCTACTATTGGCTTGCGATGTCTGCAAAACCATCACCGGATAAAAAGCTCGCTTCTATTTATCTTGCAATTAGCGATAAAACTCAAAATGAGTCGAGTGCTATTTTTGGAGAAACTATTGCACCCGCGACCTTACCTCAAGGCTTCTATGCCTTTAATGGCGGTGCTTTTGGTATTCATCGCTGGCAAGATAAAATGGTGACACTAAAAGCATATAACACCAATGTTTGGTCATCTGAAATTTATAACAAAGATAATCGCTATGGTCGTTATCAAAGCCATGGTGTTGCTCAGATAGTCAGCCATGGCTCTCAGCTTTCACAAGGCTATCAACAAGAAGGTTGGGATTGGAATAGAATGCCGGGAGCAACCACTATTCATCTTCCTCTTAAAGAGTTAGACAGCCCTAAACCTCATACATTAATGCAACGTGGAGAGCGTGGATTTAGTGGAACATCTGCCCTTGATGGTAAATATGGCATGATGGCATTTGATCTTATTTACCCTACTAATCTTGAGCGTTTTGATCCTAACTTTACGGCGAAAAAAACCGTATTAGCAGCGGATAATCATTTAATTTTTGTCGGTAGCAATATTAATAGCAGCGATAAAAATAAAAATGTTGAAACCACCCTATTCCAACATGCGATTACAGCTGAATTAAACGCCATTTGGATTAATGGACAAAAGATAGAAAGTTTTCCTTATCAGACTACGCTAAAACAAGGGGATTGGATAATTGATAGTAATGGTAATGGTTATCTCATTACTCAAGCAGAAAAAGTCAATATTAGCCGCCAACACCAGATCTCGGCTGAAAATAAAAATCGCCAACCAACGGAAGGAAACTTCAGTTCAGCGTGGATTGATCACAGCCTTCAACCTAAAGACTCCAGCTATGAGTATATGGTCTTTTTAGATGCGACGCCTGAAAAAATGGGAGAGATGGCAGAGAAGTTCCGTGAAAATAATGGGTTATATCAGGTTCTTCGTAAAGATAAAGATGTTCATATTATTTACGATAAACTCAGCAATGTGACGGGATATGCCTTTTATCAATCGGCATCAATTAAAGATAAATGGATCAACAAAGTTGATAAACCCGCAATTGTGATGACTCATCATCAAGGAAATATACTTACTGTCAGTGCCGTTACACCAGATTTAAATATGACACGCCAGAAAGCCGCAACACCTGTCACAATTAATGTCACCGTTAATGGAAAATGGCAGTTTGTGGATAAAAGCGGTGAGGTAAAACATCGCATTTCTGGTGAGAATACCGAACTCACTTTCACCAGTTATTTTGGTATTCCACAAGAAATTAAACTCTCACCTCTCCCTTGATTTAACCTTTAAAGGAACGCGCTTGCGTTCCTTTTTTATTTGCAGGAAATCTGATTATGCTAATAAAACATCCTTTAGCACATGCCATGGCATTAAGCTTATGTTTATCATTACCCTCACAGGCATTCCCTTCTCTTTCTCATGAAACTTTCGGTGATATTTATCTCTTTGAAAGTGAAATGCCAAATACATTAGTCACTTCAAATAACAATCAATTATCGTTAAGTAAAGAACATGCCAAAGATGGCGTTCAGTCACTCAAGTGGCAATATCAACCACAAGCAACATTAACGCTTAATAATCACGTAAATTATCAGGATGATAAAGATACCGCGACACCACTCACTTTTATGATGTGGATTTATAATGAAAAACCACAATCATCGCCCCTCACATTACAATTCAAACAAAATGATCAAGTGGCATTAAGTTTTGATACTCAACTTAATTTTACTGGATGGCGAGGTATTGCGGTTCCTTTTCGTGATATGCAAGGCACTGCAACAGGGAAATTGGATCAATTAGTCATTACAGCACCAAATCAGGCAGGAACGCTCTTTTTCGACCAAATTATTATGAGTGTACCTTTAGACAATCGCTGGGCAGTACCTGACTATCAAGTACCGTATGTAAATAATGCAGTAAACACTATGGTCAGTAAAAACTGGAGTGCATTACTGATGTACGATCAGAAGTTTAAAGCTCATTATCCTACTCTAAATTTCGATACTGATTTTCATGATGATCAAGTTGAAATGGCATCAATTTATCAGCGTTTTGAGTATTATCAGGGAATTAACAGCGATAAAAAAATCACCTCAGACATGCTAGATAAAAATCTAGCACTCTGGGAAAAGTTAAAACTAACACAACACCCTGATGGCTCAATAACAGGAAAAGCACTGGATCACCCTAATCGGCAAAACTTTATGAAAGTTGAAGGCGTGTTTAGTGAAGAAACGAAAAAAGCATTACTTGATGCCAATATGCTAAGAGATGTAGGTAAAACACTTCTTCAAACTGCCATTTACTTGCGTAGTAATTCCTTGTCAGAGGTCGATAGAAAAAAATTAGAAGATCTCTATTTATTAGGAACGCGTTACGTCCTTGAACAAGGTTTTGCACGAGGTAGTGGTTATCAAATTATTACTCATGTTGGATATCAAACCAGAGAACTTTTTGATGCATGGTTTATTGGTCGTCATATTCTTGCAAAAAATAAACTTTTAGCACCGACCCAACAAGCGATGATGTGGTACAACGCCACCGGACGAATTTTTGAAAAAGACAATGAGATAGTTGATGCAAACGTTGATATTCTCAACACACAATTACAGTGGATGATAAAAAGCTTACTGATGTTGCCAGATTACCAACAACGCCAACAAGCCTTAGCACAACTGCAAAACTGGCTAAATAAAACCATATTAAGTTCAAAAGGTGTTGCAGGTGGTTTCAAACCTGATGGTTCTATTTTCCACCATTCACAGCATTATCCAGCGTATGCGAAAGATGCTTTTGGTGGTTTAGCCCCTAGTGTTTATGCGCTAAGTGATTCCCCTTTCCGTCTTTCACCTTCAGCTCATGAGCGTTTAAAAGATGTGTTATTAAAAATGCGCATCTACACTAAAGAGACACAAATTCCCGTGGTATTAAGTGGTCGCCATCCTACTGGATTACATAAAATAGGGGTCGCACCATTTAAATGGATGGCATTAGCCGGTACACCTGATGGCAAACAAAAATTGGATACCGCGCTGGCTGCGGCCTATGCAAAATTAGATAACAAAGACAATTTTGAAGGAATTAAAGCTGAAAACGAACCCACTGGTGCATGGGCGATGAACTATGCTTCGATGGCGATACAGCGTAGAGCCTCTATTCAAGCACCACAACAAAGCTGGCTTGCTATCGCTCGTGGCTTTAGTCGTTATCTTGTTGGTAATGAAAGTTATGAAAACAACAATCGTTATGGGCGCTATTTACAGTATGGTCAGTTGGAAATCGTGCCTGCAAACTTAGCACAATCTGGATTTAGCCATGCAGGATGGGATTGGAACCGATATCCAGGTACCACAACAATTCATCTTCCTTATAATGAACTTGAAGCAAAATTAAACCAATTACCGAGCGCAGGTATTGAAGAGATGTTGCTTTCGACGGAAAGTTACTCTGGTGCAAATACATTAAATAATAACAGTATGTTTGCCATGAAATTACATGGTCACAGTAAATATCAACAACAAAGCTTAAGAGCTAATAAATCCTATTTCTTATTTGATAATAGAGTAATTGCGTTAGGATCTGGTATTGAAAATGATGATAAACAACATAGGACAGAAACAACACTATTCCAGTTTGCTGTTCCTAAATTAAAATCAGTGATAATTAATGGCAAAGAGGTTAATCAATTAGGTACTCAATTAACTTTAAATAATGCAGATACTTTAATTGATCCTGCTGGTAATTTATATAAGCTCACTAAAGAACAAACCGTAGAATTTAGTTATCAAAAACAGCATTCTCTTGATGATAGAAATTCAAAACCAACAGAACAACTATTTGCAACAGCTGTGATCTCTCATGGTAACGCACCTAGTAATGCAACTTATGAGTATGCAATAGCGATTGAATCACAAGATAATAAAGCCCCAGAATACACTGTATTGCAACATAATAATCAATTGCATGCGGTAAAAGATAAAATCACCCACGAAGAAGGATATGCTTTTTTTGAATCGACACAATTAAACTCACCTCAAGCAATATTATTATCAAGTGACTCTCCTGTTATGGTCATGGCTAAAGCTCAAAAACAACAATTAACATTAAGTATTGTTAATCCTGATTTAAATTTATATCAGGGAATTGAAGCAGACCAAGTTGATAACAAAGGAAATCAGACTGAGGTGAGCGTGTATTCTCGTCAATGGCTTAATTCCGACTCTCAACCAATAAATAGCACAATTACTGTAAAAGGAATATGGAAATTAGTAACACCACAGTCTGGTGTTATTATTAAACATCAAGATAATAATACATTGATTACTACGACAACAATACAGGCAACGCCTGTTGTTATTAATCTAGTTAAGTAGAATCCATAGTATTTAAATTAAAGAGTCTCGATATAAATCACCGAGGCTCTTTTTTATTATTCACACCCGTTAACGAATCAATTATTTATTTAAAATAATAAAAACAAATCGAATAATTTATTATTGATAATAAATGTGTTGTCTCAACTAAATATTTTGCTATTCTCTGCACGGGTGCTTGGATCAATCTGGTTCAAGCATTTTGCAAGTACCAGAAAGAGAAAAGCCCCGATTATGTTATTTAACATTAACCGAGGCCGACTCAAACACAACAATTTGATTCTGCCTCCATTTTTATCGGAGTGCAAGAGGAAATGAAGAAATATTCTTTAATCGGGCTAATGATCGTCACTATGATAATCCCCAGTAACGTATTATTGGAGAATACATTTTTTGTTTATTCATACCTAATAATGGATATTTAATGATTCAGGTTAATATATCTTTTAATTTATATTAATCTTGTGGGGGTGAATTCCCCCACAATTTCCTTTTTCAAAGATTGTATGTTTATCTAAGCATCCTAATTTACAATAAGAGGTAACAGATTACTGTTACCTCTTATTTTATTGATAACTCAAATTAACGAATCAATTATTTATTTAAAATAACAAAAACAAATAGAATAATTTATTATTAATAATAAATGTGTTGTCTCAACTAAATATTTTGTTATTCTCTGCACGGGTGCTTGGATCAATCTGGTTCAAGCATTTTGCAAGCACCAGAAAGAGAAAAGCCCCGATTATGTTATTTAACATTAACCGAGGCCGACTCAAATACAGACAATTTGATTCTGCCTCCATTTTTATCGGAGTGCAAGAGGAAATGAAGAAATATTCTTTAATCGGGCTAATGATCGTCACTATGATAATCCCCAGTAACGTATTATTGGAGAGTACACTTTTTGTTTATTCATACCCAATAATGGATATTTAATGATTCAGGTTAATATATCTTTTAATTTATATTAATCTTGTGGGGGATAATTTCCCCCACAGTTTCCTTTTTCAATGATTGTATTTTTATTTAAGCACCCTAATTTACAATAAGAGGTAACAGATTGTTGTTACCTCTTATTATTATATTAAATATAAAAAAGCCGACCCTTATTTTAGTCGGCATCCTAGATAGGAAAATATTGCGCGAAAGGCATGTAAAGCACAAGAAAAATAACAAAGCGTCAATATCAAAGCTCTAGCAATTTTATAAAAGATTTAAAACTTCACTTCCTGCTAATAAATAAGCACCCGCACCATAATCCATATTATGTTCAAACTTCACTTCACGAGGGTTAAATGCTGGAAGTTGAACCCAACCTATCATGCCATTATCATGAATACAGGTTTGTAATGCTGACCATGCTCTGTTTAATGCAGGGAAATACACCTCTTTCTCTAATATTCCCTGATTAATTCCCCATGCAAGCCCATAACAGAATAGCGCTGTTGCTGAACTTTCTGGTGCAGGAAAATTATTAGGATCGAGTAAACTGGTTCGCCAAAAACCATCTTTATGTTGATAATCTAATATGGATGTCGCTAATTCTTTAAACAGTGCAATATAACGTTCACGTCCATGATAATCATCAGGCATATATTGAAGAATACGAGGAACAGAAGCTAAAACCCAACCAATACCACGGCTCCAGAATACTTTTTCACCGTTAGCTTCACGCATTTCATTTCCTTGACCATCAGGAATATAACGGTGATCGCGGTAAATTAACTTAGTTTCAGGATCACGCAAATGATCAATCGCATCCCAATAAGCCGTATGCATGTAATCCAAATAACGCCGTTCATTGGTAATTTCAGCCAAAGCAGCAAAACCAGGCGGTGCCATAAAGAGAGCATCACACCACCACCAGTCCTCACGACCCGGCTTAGGATCATCAAGCATAATGTCAAATGCTTTAATGGTTGGCTCAAGAATTTCAGATTGTTCAAAAAGCGGGCTTACTGCAAGATAAGCTTGTACACAAACATGATCGTCCGCAAAACGAGCATTAGGCCCAGTTCTAAACCCTGTATGCAACGTATAATTCAACACACCATTAAGATACTCTTCGTCTTGCGTTGCCTGCCATGCAGCACTTACGCAACTCCATAAAACACCGCGCTCCCAATCCGTATCCTTTATAAAACGGGTTTTACCACTACGGCGGAGAACACTGCGAACTTGGTTAGCCGATTGGTAACGATACACTCGCTTCATATTTTGCAATACGATATCTTTTTGCAAAGCCTCTGCATTAGCATGTTCCATCCTATTTCTCCATGAAATTAACGAGCTAACCAACCACCATCAACCGCAATTGTGTATCCATTAACATAATCACTGGCTTTAGAGGCTAAGAAAATCGCAGGACCTGCAACATCTTCAGGGGTTCCCCAACGTCCAGCAGGAATACGTTCTAAAATAGCGGCATTACGTGCATCATCAGCACGTAAAGCAGCCGTGTTATCTGTTGCCATATAGCCTGGAGCAATTGCATTTACATTAATATTATATTGAGATAATTCAGTCGCTAACGCACGAGTTAACCCCATCACCGCAGATTTACTTGCTGTGTAAGAAGGCACACGAATACCACCTTGATAAGAGAGCATAGAGGCAATATTAATGATTTTGCCACCCTCTCCTTGTTTCACAAATTGGCGAGCGACTTTTTGTGATAAGAAAAACAGTGTTTTCTGGTTAATATCAATAACATCATCCCAATCTTTTTCACTAAATTCCAAAAGATCTTCTCGACGAATAATACCTGCATTATTCACTAAAATATCAATACGCCCCATAACAGAAACGGCTTCATCCACCAGCGCTTGTAATCCATCTTGTTTCATTAAATTTTGCGTAATGTAATGAAAACGACGCCCCAAGGCTTCGACTTGCTGACGCGTTTCGGGTGCATCTTGAATACCAACGCCCACAATATCAGCCCCAGCTTGCGCTAAACCCACTGCCATCCCTTGACCTAGCCCTGTATTACAACCCGTCACAATGGCAACTTTGCCACTTAAATCAAATAAATTCATATCAGTAACCTCTCAGATGTGACCTTATGGCCACATCTTTTTTATCTGTAGGGTAAGAAAAAATGTGACTATTCGTAGTTATTTCAGTAATAGTTACTTCAGTAGTAGCTATTTCAGATCTTTCATTGCGACATGATCCATATCGTGGAATACCTGATTTTCACCGACCATTCCCCAAATAAAGGTATAAGATGCAGACCCCACACCCGAATGGATTGACCAACTAGGGCTAATCACCGCTTGTTCATTACGTACTACTAAATGGCGGGTTTCTGTTGGCTCTCCCATATAATGGAAAACGACATTGTCATCTTTCATATCAAAATAGAGATACACTTCCATACGGCGTTCATGGGTATGGCATGGCATGGTGTTCCATAAACTACCAGGCTCCAAAACGGTCATACCCATTGATAATTGACATGTTGGTAGAACTGAAGGGTGTAAGAATTTATAGATAGTACGAACGTTACAGTTTTCTACATTACCAATTTTTTCTGGCGAAGCTTGTTGTTGCGTAATTTTACGCGTTGGATAAGTATGATGAGCAGGCGCACAATTCATATAAAAACGCGCTGGCGTTTCTACAGAATCACTGGTGAACTCAACAGATTTAGCGCCCATTCCGATATAAATGGCTTCACGAGGAGCAATCTCAAACACTTTTCCATCAACAATGACTTTACCTGCACCACCAATATTAATGGCACCTAATTCACGTCTTTCCAAAAAGAAATCAACGCCTAATGCTTTACCCGCCATTAATGCTAAAGGTTGTGTTGTAGGAACAATACCGCCAACAATAATACGATCTATATGGCTATAAGTGAGATTCATTTCCCCTTCACAGAATAGGTTCTCAATCAGGAACTCCTTACGAAGCCCTTCTGTATCAAGCCTTTTAGCGTGTTCACTATGAATTGGCTGACGAATTTCCATTATAAATACCTCATTTTTACTGATGGGAGCATAAGCCCAAAGGCTATGCATTTTCCCTGGATACAGAGTAAATATGATTTCCTCTGATGAATGTATCGGTGAGATGAAAACGCTCATCCACCACAGCAAAGCTGGCTTGTCGCCCCGCTTTGATATAACCCAATTGATCGCCGATACCGAGATATTCGGCAGGAATTGCACTCGCCATTTGTACCGCTTCCCATTCAGGTACATGCGCTAGTTGCACCATATTTCGCAATGCGCTATCTAGGCTACAAGTGCTTCCCGCCAAAGAGCCGTCTGCGGTTTTTGCCTGCCCCTGAATCACACTGACTGTTTGTGCGCCCAGTGTGTAATCACCATCAGGCAAACCACCTGCACGCATACAATCAGTAATTAAGGCGAGCTGTTGATATCCTTTCATGCGATACGCCAATTGCATCATGACTGGATGAACATGAATGCCATCAGCAATAAGTTCAGCCAATACATTGTGGTACAGCACTGCACCACAACATCCTGGCTCTCGATGGTGAAGCCCTGTCATTCCGTTATATAAATGCACGCCACAATCAGCACCATGCAAAAATGCATCTGAAGTTTGCTCATAAGTTGCCGCGGTATGCGCCACACTTGGCTTAATACCTTGCTTGACCAACCAATCAATCGCCTCCATAGAGCCTTCTGCTTCAGGAGCAACAGCAACACGCAATAGGGTATCTCCCGCACTTTCGAGTAATGTTTCTAGCTCTGAAATTGTCGGTGCTTTGAGATATTTCGCGGGGTGAGAGCCTCTATGGCGCTCTGTAAAATAAGGTCCCTCTAAAAAACTACCGAGTAATGATGCCCCTGATGTTTGTGGCGTCGATAAGAACGCCCGAACTTGTGATAATGCTTGGCGAATATCATCCATAGGCGCTGTTACTGTTGTACCAACCCATGCAACTACGCCTGTTTTCACAAGTGCATCCGCAATGGTTTGTAACCCTTGTTGAGTGGCATCCATTACATCAGCGCCTTCACGTCCATGAATATGAATATCCACAAAACCGGGTAATAATGATTTCCCTTTTAGACGAATGATGGGGCAATCTGTTGGCGCTTGCGTGGTGATAGACTCAATATTTTCGCCCTCAACACAGACATAGTTGAGATAGCGAATACCTTCTGGCGTAAAAGTTCTATCTGCCAAAATAGCGTATCGTTGATTCATAAGCCGTCTTCTTCTTCAGCATCATTGCTGTCTATTTGGGCCAATTGCTCGCGAATATCTTGAATACTGTCTTGACCAATTTCACGCAGCGTTTGCACGAGTTCCGAGGTTGAACATCCTTCTCGTTCAAAAGCCGCATTCACAATCATCGGTAGATTTACACCCGCTAACACTTCAACAGCCGGATTTTGCATCATAATTGCCATTGCACGATTACAAGGGGTTCCACCGGGTAAATCCGTTAAAAAGAGATATTGCTGACATGACATTGAATCGATCGCTTCACGCATTTTTTCTTCAAGCTCATCAGGAGAGATTGACTCAACAAAATCGATAAACGCGATATCGTCTTGTTCGCCTGCAATAGCCTTTACAGCAGAAGCCATGCCTGAGGCAAAATTAAGATGTCCAGAAACAATAAGACCTATCATGAGTGACTCCTTGCGGGCAGCAGAAGGCTCTCCTGCCCGTTTATAGCAAGTTAATAATGTATTTCGACTGACAATAACGACGGTGAAAAAGGCTCTCTGTTATAAGAATCCTAATACGTGACCGATAACGCCAAAGGCTAAGGTTGAGAAAATCAATACCGGAGGCTTACCCCAAAAACCGGTGCTTTTAACCATTTTGTACATCAGGAAAACTAAGCACAGAGGCAGTAAATTCGGCATAATTTTGTCAAAGAGCGCGGTTTGCAATTCAACCACCTTACCTCCCAGCTCTAGCGAGGCGGTGGTTTGCACCTTGATAAAGGTCGCGGAGAGCGCGCCGATGACAAAGATCCCCATAATGTTGGCGGCTTTAGCCAGTTTTTCAGTGGCATCGCTCATATTGACCATTGCCGCCGTACCTGCGCGATAGCCCATAAACATCAGCCCGAAATACACTAAAAAGTGCACAATTTGGTATAAAAAGAAGAAAACAAAAGGTCCTGCAATTGATCCTTCCATTGCAATAGAAGCACCTAATGCTAATGTCAGAGGCATTAAAGTCATATGGTCGATAGCATCACCAATGCCCCCAGTCGGCCCCATGCCTGCTACTTTCATTACGTTAACTGTGGAAGGCTTCTCTTTGTTTTCTTCCATTGCAACAGCTGTTCCTAATAGGAAGGTAAACAGCTTTGGACTTGCATTAAAAAACTGCAGATGATTTTTTAATGATGTTGCATAGTCACGCTTATTATTTCCGTGGATTTTTTTCAATGCTGGAATAATTGAGAACGCAAATCCACCACCTTGCATACGTTCAAAGTTGAAATTACCTTCCATAAACAAGCCACGGAACGCACACTTCCAGAGATCGCCCTTAGTGATAACTTTTCTGACAGTGGTATCTTGGTATTCATCAATGCCATCAATCAAAGAACCCGTTTCTGGTTTATCCTGCGTTTTCAATGCGGTGCTGTTATCAGATACCATCTTCGAAATCCTCATTCTGCTGACTTGAATTTTTGTTATTACCACTAAAGAAGAAGTAAAGTGCTGCGGCTGATGCGCCTAAAATAGCAACCGCCATAATTGGAAGTTTTAGATAAGTCGTCATCACGAAGCCAATAAAGAACACACCCGCCACTTCTTTTGACCACATGATTTTTAGCAACATGGCGAAACCAATTGCAGGAACCATTTTCGCGCCAATTCCTAAGCCTTCGAGTAAGACTTTTGGTGTATTTTCATCAATCCATTGAGCGGCATGTTCACCGAAATAAACCGTCACAAAAGCAACCAAAGCATAGAGTAATGAACGCACCGTAATCGTGATGATCAGTAGCCGCGAAACACCTGCTGCATCGGCTCTTTCTGCGTATCTATCTGCTTTTCCCATGGTGAAAGCGGTCACAGCAAAGAAACCAATCACGAGCATTTGCATTAACACAGCAATAGGCATCCCAATTCCCATTGCAACTTCTGGTGATTGGTTTGTCATTACCGCAAAAGCAACCGCGGCGATCGTCCCTAATGTCACATCAGGTGGTTGCGCGCCAGCATTAGGAACAAGCCCTAACCATGCAAGTTCTAATGTTGCACCTGCAATCAATCCAACCTGCATATCCCCCATAATCAGACCCACAACAGGCCCTGTGATTAATGGTCGGTGAATATTTAATGCAACGTCATACTTGTCTATACCGCAAAAGAAGGCCCATAAAGCCACTAAAGAAGCTTCAAAAATCATAAATAATCCTCAAACCTGCTAATGCAGGTTTTTTGTTCAGGAAATTATCAGGCTGATGCGAGTGCTAACACATCAACAGGTGTCTGATCGGGGGTATTTTGAATTGTGCAAGTCACACCATTTGCAACGAGCCGTTTAAACGCATCAATGTCTATTTCATTGACTGACACGGTTTTCGCGATTTGGCGTTTCCCTTCATGAAAATGCATATTGCCAACATTACAATGCGTAATAGGCACGCCCCCTTCGACTAAACGGGCAACATCTGTCGGGTTATTACACAAAACAAAAATTTTCTGACGAGGAGATGCTTTACTAATAACATCAATGGTTTTTTGAATAGAGAAGAAGCGAACAGCATATTCACCACCAGCGGATGCCTTCATTCCAGCTTGCATAAATGCGGCATTGGGGCCTTCTGCTGCGTCATCATTAGCCACTAAAATCAGGTTTGCTTCAGTATGTTTACCCCATGTAATGCGGATTTGACCATGGAGTAAACGTTCATCAATGCGGGTCCAGACAATATTCGGTGTGTTCATGATTAGCTCTCTTATTATATTTTATTAATTTAAAGCAGACTGTGTGTCTTCTGTTTTAAGTGAGAACGGATAAATTGTGACGCCTTGTACAACACGGTTGATTTCTCCTGTCGGAGACGGGTTATCAGGCGTATTCCCTAGTGCAATGGAACTGTGAAATGCGAATGATTGCGCCAACATCAAGTAAGGGAACAATAGCGCCACATCAGAACAGTTCTCTAGCGCAGGAATATAAACAAAACTCTCTTTTGAGAAAGCGTTATCATTTCGTGCGGTGATCGCGATCACCTTGCCTGATGCATTATCGTGAATAACCTCTCGTAATAAGTCAGTCTCATATTGACGCGTATAAGGATCATTAGAGAAAAACATCACCACTAAAGTTTCTTTATTTACGATAGACTTAGGGCCATGTCGAAAACCTAATGGCGTATCAAAATTAGCAACAACCTTACCCGCAGTTAGCTCTAACATTTTTAAAGCTGCTTCTTGCGCTAATCCTTGTAATCCACCACTTCCTAAGTAAATAACCCGTTTAAATTTACCGGCATATTTTTCGCGGATAATTTGATTTGCTTTATCAAACTGCGCTTTATAATTACTAAAGAATGGCGCGATGGAGTCACTAAAAACGTTATCACCTAAAAAAATGGTCACAGCGGCCATCATCATGGATGAAAAGCTAGAGGTCATCGCTAAAGAGCGGTCGTTTGATTCTTCTGGCATCAATAATGCCAATGCACTATGGTTGTTTTGGCAATATTCATAAAGCTTGCCATTCGGATTACACGTCAGTACTAAGTGGTAACACTGTGATAGGCATTCAGTCGCAACATCTAACGCCGCCACACTTTCTGGGCTGTTACCTGAACGTGCAAAAGAGATTAATAACGTAGGAATGTCTTCCGCTAAATATTCTTGTGGATCAGCCACCAAATCAGTTGTTGCAATCGCATCTACTCGACGTTTTGTATGACCACTTAAAATAGGGGCCAATGCTTTTCCAGCAAATGCAGAGGTGCCCGCGCCAGTTAAAATAATTCGCGCATGAGGTTCTGCGAGCGCTTTATTTAAAAAAGCGCTAATATCAGCACGTTTCTCTTTCACTGACTGCCATGTTTTTTTCCAACATTCTGGTTGTTGCTCAATTTCTTTCGCAGTCCAAAATGCATTCAGTTGCTCTAATTGAGCGGTCTGATAACTTAAATATTCCATGGTTTCCCTCAATTAATGGACATAGCAAGCATCGGCATAAACCGATAACACATCACGAATTTTCGCAATAACAAAAGATTCAGGCGATCCGTCAATCATGCCTTCTCTAAATTGGGTAAATTGATAAGGCAGATATTGGCTTAATAAAGGTAATGGAATAGGTTTAACGGATAAGTTATCCATTAGTGTGTCGATGGCGGCATTAATTTCAGCATTAGGCCAGTAATAACGAATGCGATCACTAAAACTATAGACTCGAGCAAAGGCTTGTTGGCGTTCATCACCGTGATAGTATTTTTGCCAAAATCCTGGCTCTCGGCACATCAATTGTTCCATTTTTTCACGCAATTTAGAGCACTGCTCTTGAGGGAATAATGTTTCTTCAATCGAGCAGAGAGCGTATAAACCTTCACGCATAGCAAAAGTTAAGGCAGGTCCGACTTTTAAAATGGCAAAATGGTCATGAACTAATTGTTTATAAGCCTCTTTGGTTTGGTAATCCGTAGAGTGCGCTTCAAAAACAACATGAGAATAATCGTTCACCACTTGGCTTAAAGCCTGTGCTTTTTCAGGTTCGTAATCAATGATGCCTGTGTGATCAAACTCAACACCGGGTTGAACCACTAAACCAATCACGCGCTCCCAACAGTCAGAAACGCCTGCCTTTTGAAAAGCTTGGCGGTGGCACTCTAATGTTTTACGCGCTGCGTCTGGTGAAGTGACTTCAACAGTATCAAGTTCTTCGGCAGCACCGCCCGGAACGGGCACTTCTGTACCAACAACATAAACAATATCGCTAGAACCAAATGTTTCTTTTGCTGTATTTTCTGCAATCACCGCAAGACGTGCTGCACGAGAGGCCACAATTTCATCCGTTAAAGGAATGGGATCATCAGCACAAGACATACTGCAATCAAGATGGATTTTCTTAAAGCCTGCGGCAACATAATGTGCAATCAACACATCGGCATTTGCCATCGCTTCTTCGGCGTTAAGATGTTGCCAACGATTAGGCCCTAAATGGTCGCCACCAAGAATAAGTTTCTCGATTGGAAAACCTACTTTTTCAGCCTGTTCAATAACATATTGGTAGAAGTCAGCGGGGGTCATTCCCGTATAACCACCAAACTGATCAACCTGATTAGAGGTGGCTTCAATTAGCAGAAAGGAATCATTATCCAGCGCTTGTAATAGAGCTGCTTCTATTACTAAAGGATGGGCAGAACAAACAG
>JAEYFY010000040.1 GCA_023454395.1 Pseudomonadota bacterium | reverse complement strand
ATTCGAAAGTAAACGTAAAATAGGAGGAAGCAATGACTGTTTCCCGCAGAACTTTTATCAAAGGACTCGCAGCCAGCGGTGCAGCAATGACTGTTTCTACCCCTGTTATTGCTAATTCAGGGAGTTCGACTTCTAACACGCGATCGCGTCCAGAAAATGCCCCTAACCTATTAATTGTTTTTCCCGATGAAATGCGTGCCCATGCATTACAGTTTATGGGGGAAGATCCGTCAATTACACCTAATTTGAATAAATTTGCGAAGCAAGCCAAAGTAATGACGCAAATGGCTTCAAACTACCCTCTTTGCTCTCCATTTCGTGGCATGTTTATGACCGGTCAATACCCTGTACGTAATGGTATTACCGGAAATGCACATGACTATGGTGGCAAAGTAGGTATTGATTTATCGCCTTATGCAAAATGTTGGTCGGATGTTTTAAAATCACTCGATTACAGCACTGGCTATATCGGTAAATGGCACCTTGATGCGCCTTATGAACCGTTTATTGAAAGTTACAACAACCCAATGGAAGGTCGTTATTGGAATGAATGGGCAGCACCAGATAGACGCCATGGTTTTGATTTTTGGTATTCTTATGGTACTTATGATTTACATTTAAAACCAATGTATTGGGCAAACGATACCCCTCGAGATAAACCAATTTACATTGATCAATGGGGACCTGAACATGAAGCTGACATGGCAATCAAGTTCCTCAAAAATGAAAACAATCAATTTAGAGATAATTCAAAACCATTTGCATTAGTGGTTTCAATGAACCCACCTCATTCACCTTATGATCAGGTACCGAAAAAATACCTCGATGTTTATCAAGGTAAAACGTCAAAAGAGCTAAACACACGCCCTAATGTGCAGTGGGATACTGAATATCAAGAAGGCTATGGACCCCAATATTTCAAAGAATATATGGCTATGGTCAACGGTGTTGATGAGCAATTTGGTCGTATCGTAGATGAATTAGAAAAACAAGGTCTTGCTGATAATACACTCGTCGTTTTCTTCTCTGATCATGGCAGTTGCTTAGGTGCCAATGGGCAAGCAACCAAAAATAATCCTTATGAAGAATCCATGCGTGTTCCGATGATGTTTCGTTTGCCGGGTAAAATTAAACCAGGCACGGACGATGCATTAATGTCAGCCCCTGATATTTACCCAACGATCTTAGGACTACTTGGTTTATCAGAATGGATACCTGATTCAGTAGAAGGTACCGATCTTGCAGATAGAGTAATCACAGGCAAAGGCGACACAGCAAATTCTCAGCTTTACCTCTTTATTCCTTATGGTGAACCTTCATTCGGCAAACGAGGTGTAAGAACTAAAACACATACTTTGGTTATAGATAGACAAGATGGACAACCATTAAAATATACTTTATATGACAATGTGAACGATCCATATCAAATAAAAAATATAGCCAAAGATAATATGCCTTTAATTGAAAAATTAATTAAAGAAGAATTAACCCCTTGGTTGGAAAAAACAGGAGATTCTTGGCGCGCCACTGAATTCATTACGGCAACAACCAATAAATTAAATAAAACAATATCTACATGTAAAGAAAAATAATAAAAATATCTGCGCAATAATTTTATGGCGCTATATATAAACCCAATTCGCTGATATAAAAAATCCTTTTAATAAAATAAAGGGAAAGATGTCCTACACCTAAAAATTGACTCAAATAAAAGCGAATAAAGAATTGGATATATACCATGAACAAACTTCGTATTGCTCTTTTTTTACCTCTTCTTGGCTTAAGTTTAACTTCTTTTCATTCTCAGGCAGCTAATGTCAATGCCATGTTTTCTTGGGAAACGGCAGATTACGATACACCCAATAACTATGCTGGATATCGTGTAGATTTTAATATTAATCCAGATAAGTCTAACTGGTATTTCGATGTTGGTTTTCGTCAACGTGAACATGACAATAAGAACCGTTATCAGCGTTATGATTTACAGGGTAGTTATCGTTTTAAATTAAACAATGGTTGGGTCCAACCCGGTTTAAAAGTACGTCAAGATCTCACTAACTATGATAATGGTAGCCGATTAACTATTGATTTTTATGAATCAAAAACCAATTACCAATTTCCAATTAATAAAGATTGGGTTTTAACGGGTAGCGTTTTATTTGGTTTACAAAAGAAAGAAGACAAACGTAGTAATGGTGTCACAAATACGGATTACTTAGGCTGGGAAATTGAACCTGGTCTACGTTATTTTGTCACGCCTAATATCAATACAACCGTTGCTTATTTTGATGGTGGTAAGCAAGCAATACGACATGAAGAATACGACACAAAAGAAACAAACCATAATCAACAATTACGTATGTATGTAAACTGGACGACACCAATAGGATTAATTGTTTCTCCATCAATGCGTAAATCTATTTTTGGAAAAATAGAAGATAGAACAAATAAAGGCGTTTATATCGAAAAAGATATGACACGTTATACCTTACAAATGGCTTATCAAATATCACCTCAATGGCGAGTCATGACGGAATATTATAATGAACGAGTTGAAAATAAAAATGATGGTAATAAATCAACTCAGGATTATTTCAAAGTTTCATTCCGAGCAACATTCTAATAATTAAAATCATATAATTGTTCATGGAGTTATATTGTGAAAAATAAAAAATTGTTATTTTTAAGCACTGCTATTTTATCAGCTATTTATGGTTCAGCATGGGCGACAGAATGTGATCCCACTTTAAATATCTGTGAAACGGTTAATGTTAATGACGGTAATACCGCTCAAATAAATAAAGATATCACGGTTTCTCAAGGTGATGGCGTTGTCTTTAATGGCTCATCAACAGAATACAAAGCTCAAGCAATTACAAAAAATATTACCGTTACGGGTGATGGAGCAAGTGCCATCAAGATAAATCAAGGGGCTTCTTTTAGCAGCAATATCAACTTAAATGGTGCTAACGTAACCAGTGAAAATGGCACAGCCATATTGGTTGAAGGTGATTTTCCTAAACGAGGTACTGGTGTTTATGTAAGAGACGGAGCCATTATTCGTGGAAAAACCGCAGCGATTGATTTTAGAACACTGAAAACCGGTTTTAGAAGTGATGTCAATGGCGAGATCCACGGGGATATTTTAGGAAATGGACATGCTGATACTAAAATAAATTTTGCTTATCAAGGGGGGGCTCAAAATGCCCTATTTGATGGGTATAAAATTACTGGTGTTCCGTTAATTGAAAACCATGGCAATTTAACTATCCAAGGAAAAGACAGAACGATCCACTGGGAAGGTAATTTCATGAATAAGGAAAATAGCCAGCTCATTTTCCGCCTTGATGATAATACCAATACGGATGACGCTATTCTCCATGTTGACGGTGATGTCACCTTTAAAAAAGGCAGCCAAGCCAAATTAGATTTTAAAGGAACCAGTGTCGATAATATCATTAACAAAGATATCGTATTAATTTCTTCAAATTCCGCCATTAAAGACGAAGCGGGTATCACCGTTACTGACGCTAATGCGATTGCACCCGATGTTTCACCTTTATTAGAAAAAACAGATTCATGGTTAGAGACAACCCCCCCTAATATTAGCGGAGGAGTTAGCGGCAATCAGTTAGTTGCACGTTATGGTATTAGCTATGAAGGTGGCAATAATTTTATTAGCGCCGCTGAACGTGGTGGTGTCAATGAAAATGGATTAGCAGCAGCTAATTTTGTTATTCCAACTGTTTTAAATGAATTCAATAATACGCGTAGTCAAATTTCAGATGAAGCACTCAGTCTATTAGTTGCGGCTGGAAATGACGATAATAATATTGCTGCATTATCGAATGATTTAGCGCCTATCGCTGATGGCAGTGATATTCAAGCGGGATTAATCATGGTTGAAGATATGCGCAATAATATTGCGCATCGCTATTTACGCTACGATAACCAATTACCTATTGAAGAGAGAGAAGCCGGCTGGAATAGTTGGGCTAATATGCTGTACGGTTATGGCACACAAAGTAATCAAGGCGGTATAAACGGTTACAACACCTACCGCACTGGTATTCAAATTGGTACTGATTACGAAATTAATCAAGATGCGCTTATTGGGGTTTCTTTTGCTTATAACTACGCCAAAGCTGATGCAAAACAACGTAACGCAAGTAAAGAAATTAACCATTTTGAATTTATGCCTTACACCGGTTGGTACAGTGACACATTGTTCCTAAACGGTAATTTAAATATTGGTTATTACACTGTTGATAGCGAGCGAGATATTGGTGGTAATACCGGATGGCAAGGAAATACCAAAGCAAAAGGTGATTATTCTGGTGTGCAATTAGGTTATCAGATTAATGCTGGAACTTATTTTGATTTAGACTTCATCCATATAAAACCGATGCTGACTTACCAATACCAATGGCTCAATATTGATTCATGGGAAGAAACAGGATCTGCATTATCCATGCGAACTCATGGACAGCGTTACGCTGTTAATCAATTAGGTGGTTCAGTTGCTTTATGGAATAGCTATCAAACCTCTTATGGCAAATTAACACCATCCCTTAATCTGCGTTACGTCAAAGATATTGCAGGTGACAATAATATTAATCAACGCCATAGCCTCACCTATTTTAATACTGGAGGAAGTACCTTTGATATTAAAGGAAATCGTGTTGGTGGTGACATTATTAGTGCTGAATTAGGTGCCAATCTCGATATTACCCAGTCGTTGAATTTAGGTACAACAATGGGATATCAGCGTTATGACAAGTTCAATGAAGGACGCATTGGCTTCACCGTTAGCCAGCGTTTCTAAGGAGAAAAATAATGCCGATATTTCGCTTTACTGCACTGGCTATCACATTGGGGCTATTATCAGCCCCTTATAATGCGATTGCAGCCACCAGCAATCCTGCCTTTGATCCTAAAAATCTGATGCAGTCAGAAATCTATCATTTTGCGCAAAGTAACCCATTAGCAGACTTTTCATCAGATAAAAACTCAACACTGACGTTATCTGATAAGCGTAGCATTATGGGAAACCAATCCCTTTTGTGGAAATGGAAAGGTGGAAGTAGCTTTACTTTGCATAAAAAACTGATTGTACCAACAGATAAAGAAGCCTCTAAAGCATGGGGACGCGCATCTACACCGGTTTTATCATTTTGGCTTTATAACGAAAAACCCATTGATGGCTATCTCACTATCGACTTAGGAGAGAAACTTAATTCAACCAGTGAAGCGCAAGCCGGTTTTAAAGTAAAATTGAATTTCACAGGCTGGCGTGCTGTTGGGATCTCTTTAAATAACGATCTTGAAAATAGAGAGATGACCTTAAATGCAATAAACACCTCTTCTGAGGGTACTCAAGACAGCATTGGTCGATCTTTGGGTGCTAATGTTGATAGCATTCGATTTAAAGCCCCGTCTAATGTGGACCAAGGTGAAATCTATATCGATCGTATTATGTTTTCTATTGATGATGCTCGCTATCAATGGTCTGATTATCAAGTGAAAACACGTTTATCAGAGCCTGAAATCCAATTTCATAACGTACAACCACAATTGCCAGTGACACCCGAAAACTTAGCTGCGATTGATCTTATTCGCCAGCGCCTGATTAATGAATTTGTTGGGGGTGAAAAAGAGGCAAATCTCGCACTAGAAGAAAATATTAGTAAATTAAAAAGTGATTTTGATGCGCTCAATATTCGCGTTTTAGTTGATGGAGGAATACAAGGACGACATTTGATCACGGATAAACAAACTATTATTTATCAGCCAGAAAACCTTAATTCTCAAGATAAATCGCTTTTTGATAATTATGTCATTCTTGGTAACTACACAACATTAATGTTTAATATCAGCCGAGCTTATATTCTTGAAAAAGATCCGACACAAAAAGCTCAGTTAAAACAGATGTACTTATTAATGACAAAGCATTTATTAGATCAAGGCTTTGTTAAAGGGAGTGCATTAGTCACAACCCATCACTGGGGATACAGTTCTCGTTGGTGGTATATTTCTACACTATTAATGTCTGATGCCTTAAAAGAAGCAAATCTCCAAACTCAAGTTTATGATTCATTACTATGGTATTCACGAGAGTTTAAAAGTAGTTTTGATATGAAGGTAGGAGCAGATAGTTCAGATTTAGACTATTTCAACACCTTATCTCGTCAGCACTTAGCTTTATTACTGCTAGAGCCTGATGATCAGAAACGCATCAACTTAGTTAATACTTTCAGTCATTACATTACTGGTGCATTAACTCAAGTACCACCAGGTAGTAAAGATGGTTTACGTCCTGATGGTACAGCGTGGCGACATGAAGGTAACTATCCAGGTTACTCTTTCCCTGCCTTTAAAAATGCCTCTCAACTTATTTATTTACTACGCGGTACCCCTTTTGCTGTTGGTGAAAGCGGTTGGAATAACCTGAAAAAAGCGATGGTATCGGCGTGGATTTACAGTAACCCTGAAGTCGGATTACCTCTTGCTGGACGGCATCCTTTTAACTCACCATCGTTAAAATCTGTCGCTCAAGGCTACTACTGGCTTGCTATGTCTGCAAAACCATCTCCAGATAAAAAGCTCGCTTCTATTTATCTCGCGATTAGTGATAAAACGCAAAGTGAGTCGAGTGCTATTTTTGGCGAAACGATTGCTCCCGCAGCCTTGCCACAAGGCTTCTATGCCTTTAATGGCGGTGCTTTTGGTATTCATCGCTGGCAAGATAAAATGGTGACACTGAAAGCTTATAACACCAATGTTTGGTCATCTGAAATTTATAACAAAGATAACCGCTATGGCCGTTACCAAAGCCATGGTGTAGCCCAAATAGTCAGTAATGGCTCACAGCTTTCACAAGGTTATCAACAAGAAGGCTGGGATTGGAATAGAATGCCAGGAGCAACCACGATCCATCTTCCTCTTAAAGAGCTAGACAGTCCTAAACCTCATACGTTAATGCAACGTGGAGAACGTGGATTTAGTGGTACATCTGCTCTTGATGGTAAATATGGCATGATGGCATTTGATCTTATTTATCCTACTAACCTTGAGCGTTTTGATCCTAATTTCACCGCGAAAAAGAGCATATTAGCGGCGGATAATCACTTAATTTTTATTGGTAGCAATATAAATAGTAGTGATAAAAATAAAAATGTTGAAACCACCCTATTCCAGCATGCTATTACACCTGAATTAAACGCTATTTGGATTAATGGGCAAAAAGTTGAAGCTTTTCCTTATCAAGCAACACTTAAACAAGGTGATTGGTTAATGGATAGCAACGGCAATGGTTATTTAATTACTCAAGCAGAAAAAGTCAATATCAGTCGCCAACACCAGACCTCGGCTGAAAATAAAAATCGCCAGCCAACGGAAGGAAACTTCAGTTCAGCGTGGATTGATCACAGCGTTCAACCTAAAGATTCCAGTTATGAGTATATGGTCTTTTTAGATGCGACTCCTGAAAAAATGAGGGAGATGGCAGAGAAATTCCGTGAAAATAATGGGTTATATCAGGTTCTTCGTAAAGATAAAGATGTTCATATTATTTACGATAAACTCAGCAATGTGACGGGATATGCTTTTTATCAATCTGCTTCAATTAAAGATAAATGGATCAAAAAGGTTGATAAACCCGCGATTGTGATGACTCATCATCAAGAAAATTCACTGACAATTAGTGCAGTAACACCTGATTTAAATATGACACGCCAGAAAGCGGCAACTGCCGTTACTATCAATGTCATCATCAATGGGAAATGGCAACCTACTAATAAAAATAGCGAAGTAAAATCTAACGTTTCAGGTGATAACACTGAACTCACATTTACCAGTTACTTTGGTATTCCACAAGAAATCAAGCTTTCACCTCTCTCTTGATATCACTAAAAGGAACGCACTTGCGTTCCTTTTTATTTGCAGGAAATCTGATTATGCTAATAAAAAATCCTTTAGCACATGCAATGGCATTAAGTTTATGCTTATCATTACCCGCACAAGCATCCCCTTCTCTTTCTCATGAAACTTTCGGTGATATTTATCTCTTTGAAAGTGAGATACCCAATACTCTCACCACGTCAGATAATGACCAATTATCACTGAGTAAACAGCACGCTAAAGAGGGTGAACAATCACTCAAGTGGCAATATCAACCCCAATCAACATTAACGTTAAATAATATCGTTAATTATCAGTATGATAAAAATACAGCGACACCACTCACTTTCATGATGTGGATTTATAATGAAAAACCTCAAGCTTCTCCATTAATATTGCAATTTAAGCAAAAGAATAAAATTGCATTAAGTTTTGATATTCAGCTTAATTTTACAGGATGGCGAGGTATTGCCGTTCCTTTTCGTGATATGCAAGGCTCTGCAACGGGGAAATTGGATCAATTAGTCATTACAGCCCCAAATCAAGCTGGAACGCTCTTTTTTGATCAAATTATTATGAGTGTACCGTTAGATAATCGCTGGGCAGTTCCTGACTATCAAACCCCTTATGTCAATAATGCAGTAAACACCATGGTCAGTAAAAACTGGAGTGCTTTACTGATGTACGATCAGATGTTTAAAACCCATTATCCTACTCTAAATTTCGATACTGCGTTTCATGATGATCAAGCTGAAATGGCATCAATTTATCAGCGTTTTGAGTATTATCAAGGCGTTAATAGCGATAAAAAAATCACCGCAGACATGCTAGATAAAAATTTAGCACTCTGGGAAAAATTAAAATTAACACAACAAGCTGATGGCTCAATAACAGGAAAAGCACTCGATCACCCTAACCGACAAAACTTTATGAAAGTTGAAGGTGTATTTAGTGAAGAGACCCAAAAAGCATTACTCGATGCCAATATGCTAAGAGATGTAGGTAAAACGCTGCTTCAAACTGCTATTTACTTGCGTAGTAACTCCTTATCAGTAGCCGATAGAAAAAAATTAGAAGCGCTTTATTTATTAGGCACTCGTTACGTCCTTGAACAAGGTTTTGTACGAGGTAGTGGTTATCAAATTATTACTCATGTTGGATATCAAACCAGAGAGCTTTTTGATGCATGGTTTATTGGTCGTCATATTCTTGCAAAAAACAACCTTTTAGCGCCCACTCAACAAGCCATGATGTGGTACAACGCGACAGGGCGAATTTTTGAAAAAGATAATGAAATCGTTGATGCAAATGTCGATATTCTCAATACTCAATTACAGTGGATGATAAAAAGCTTACTGATGTTGCCAGATTATCAACAACGCCAACAAGCCTTAACACAACTACAAAACTGGCTAAATAAAACCATCCTAAGTTCAAAAGGTGTTGCAGGTGGTTTCAAACCTGATGGTTCTATTTTTCACCATTCGCAACATTATCCTGCTTACGCTAAAGATGCATTTGGTGGTTTAGCACCGAGTGTTTATGCGCTAAGTGATTCCCCTTTCCAGCTTTCACCTGCCGCTCATGAGCGTTTAAAAGATGTGTTATTAAAAATGCGCATCTACACTAAAGAGACACAAATTCCCGTGGTACTCAGTGGCCGTCATCCCACTGGATTACATAAAATAGGAATTGCTCCATTTAAATGGATGGCATTAGCCGGTACACCTGATGGAAAACAAAAAGTAGATGCGACATTGGCTGCGGCCTATGCAAAACTAGATAACAAAGACAGTTTTGAAGGAATTAACGCTGAAAATGAACCCACTGGTGCATGGGCGATGAACTATGCTTCAATGGCGATACAACGTAGAGCCTCTATTCAAGCACCACAGCAAAGCTGGCTTGCGATCGCTCGCGGTTTTAGTCGTTATCTTGTTGGTAATGAAAGTTATGAAAATAACAATCGTTATGGACGTTATTTACAGTATGGTCAATTGGAAATTATTCCTGCTGATTTAGCTCAATCAGGATTTAGCCATGCTGGATGGGATTGGAATCGATATCCAGGAACAACGACAATCCATCTTCCCTATAACGAACTTGAGGCAAAACTTAATCAATTACCTGCTGCTGGTATTGAAGAAATGTTACTTTCAACAGAAAGCTATTCTGGTGCCAATACACTTAATAATAACAGTATGTTTGCTATGAAATTACATGGACACAGTAAATATCAACAGCAAAGCTTAAGGGCTAATAAATCCTATTTTTTATTTGATAATAGAGTCATTGCGTTAGGATCTGGGATTGAAAATGATGATAAACAACATCCGACAGAAACAACACTATTCCAATTTGCTGTTCCTAAATTACAATCAGTGATAATTAATGGTAAAAAAGTGAATCAATTAGGTACTCAATTAACTTTAAATAATGCAGATACCTTAATTGATCCTGCTGGCAATTTATATAAGTTAAGTAAAGGACAAACAGTAGAATTTAGTTATCAAAAACAACATTCTCTGGATGATAGAAATTCCAAACCAACAGAACAACTATTTGCAACAGCCGTGATATCTCATGGTAATGCACCGAGTAATGCAACTTATGAGTATGCGATAGCGATCGAATCACAGGATAAGAAAGCACCTGAATACACGGTATTGCAACATAATAATCAGCTTCATGCTGTAAAAGATAAAATAACCCAAGAAGAGGGATACGCTTTCTTTGAAGCTACCGAAATTAATTCTCCTCAAGCTTTATTATTGTCGAGTGACTCACCAACGATGGTCATGGCTAAAATACAGAAACAACAATTAACACTAAGTATTGTTAATCCTGATTTAAATTTATATCAGGGCATTGAAGCTGACCAAGTTGATAATAAAGGGGATCAAGTTGAGGTAAGTGTTTATTCTCGTCAATGGCTTACCGCTGATCCTCAACCGATAAACAACACTATTGCCATAAAAGGAATGTGGAAATTAGCAACACCTCAATCCGGTATTAATATTAAACATCAAAATAATAATACGCTGATTACGACAACCACCACTCAAGCAACACCAATAGTTGTTAATTTAGTTAAGTAGTATCCCTAACATTTAAATTAAAGAGTCTCGATATGTTGATATCGAGACTCTTATTTTATTAAGAACTAAAATTAGCGAATTAATTACTTATTTAAAATAATAAAAACAAATCGAATGATTTATTATTGATAATAAATGTGTTGTCTCGTTTAAATAGTTTGCTATGCTCTGCGCGGGTGCTTGGATCAATCTGGTTCAAGCATTTTGCCAAAGCCAGAAAGAGAAAAGCCCCGGAAAATATATTCATATTAACCGAGGCGGACTCAAACCCTAACAATTTGATTCTGCCTCCTTATAAAGGAGCTGTCAAGAAAATGAACAAATATTCTCTGATTAGTGTGATTGTTATTAGTATAAATATCACTGTATTACTGATAACTTTATTCTATAATAATCCAATCGAGAATTTCACCATTAATAGTGAATATATAAATGTTCAGGTTAAGTTTATCAGTAATAAACACTAACCTTGTGGGGGAGCAATCCCCCACAGTTTTCTCATTAAGTGATTACGGTTGAATCTAAGCACCCTAATTTATAATAAGAGGTAACAGATTTATGTTACCTCTTATTTTATTTACTCACGCAGTTAACGAATCAATTAGTTATTTAAAATAATAAAAACAAATCGAATGATTTATTATTGAGAATAAATGTGTTGTTTCATTTTAATAGTTTGCTATGCTCTGCGCGGGTGCTTGGATCAATCTGGTTCAAGCATTTTGTCAAAGCCAGAAAGAGAAAAGCCCCGGAAAATATATTATATATTAACCGAGGCGGACTCAAACATAGACAATTTGATTCTGCCTCCATTTTTATCGGAGTGCAAGAGGAAATGAAGAAATATTCTTTAATCGGGCTAATGATCGTCACGATGATAATATCGAGTAACGTATTATTAGAGAATACACTTTTTATTTATTCATACCAACTAATGGATATTTAATGATTCAGATTAATATATCTTTTATATTATATTAATTTTGTGGGGGGAGTTTCCCCCACAGTTTCCTTTTTTCAATTATTGCATGTTTATCTAAGCACCCGAAATTAAAATAAGAGGTAACGGACTCACGTTACCTCTTATTATATTAAACATAAAAAAGCCGACCCTATTTTTTGGTCGGCATCCTAAATAGGAATATATTGCGTAGAAGGCATGTGAAGCGTAAAAAAACAAAGCGACAATATCAAGGGACTAGTTATTTAACGAAAGTTTTAACACTTCACTCCCTGCTAATAAATAAGCACCAGCACCATAATCCATATTATGTTCGAACTTTACTTCACGAGGGTTAAATGCTGGAAGTTGAACCCAACCTATCATGCCATTGTCATGAATACAGGTTTGTAATGCTGACCATGCTCTGTTTAATGCAGGAAAATACACCTCTTTCTCTAATATTCCCTGATTAATTCCCCATGCCAGTCCATAACAAAATAGCGCTGTTGCTGAACTTTCTGGTGCAGGAAAATTATCAGGATCACGTAAACTCGTTCGCCAAAAACCATCTTCATGTTGATAATCTAGGATGGATGTCACTAATTCTTTAAACAGTGCAATATAACGTTCACGACCATGATAATCATCAGGCATATATTTTAGGATACGAGGTATCGAAGCTAAAACCCAACCAATACCACGACTCCAAAATACTTTTTCACCATTAGCTTCGCGTAATTCATTGCCTTCGCCATCAGGAATATAGCGATGATCACGGAAGATAAGCCCTGTTTCAGGATCACGTAAATGTTCAATCGCATCCCAATAAGCCGTATGCATGTAATCCAAATAACGTCGTTCATTGGTAATTTCAGCCAACGTAGCAAAACCAGGAGGCGCCATAAAGAGAGCATCACACCACCACCAATCTTCACGACCCGGTTTAGGATCATCAAGCATAATGTCGAATGCTTTAATGGTTGGCTCAAGAATTTCAGATTGTTCAAAAAGCGGGCTTACAGCAAGGTAAGCTTGAGCACAAATATGATCATCTGCGAAACGAGCATTAGGTCCTGTTCTAAATCCTGTATGCAACGTGTAATTCAACACACCATTAAGATACTCTTCGTCTTGCGTTGCCTGCCATGCCGCACTTACGCAACTCCAAAAAACACCACGCTCCCAATCTGTGTCTTTAATAAAACGGGTTTTACCACTACGGCGGCGAACACTGCGAAC
This sequence comes from Pseudomonadota bacterium, assembly GCA_023454395.1. Lineage (GTDB taxonomy): Bacteria > Pseudomonadota > Gammaproteobacteria > Enterobacterales > Enterobacteriaceae > Proteus > Proteus appendicitidis. Next base: position 8,149 of record JAEYFY010000040.1, on the reverse strand, counting down.
TTGATTAGCCGATTGATAACGATACACTCGCTTCATGTTTTGCAATACAAACTCTCTTTGCAAAGTCTCTGTATTAGCGTGTTCCATCCTACTTCTCCATGAAATTAACGAGCTAACCAACCACCATCAACCGCAATGGTGTATCCATTAACATAATCACTGGCTTTAGAAGCTAAGAAAATTGCAGGGCCAGCAACATCTTCAGGCGTTCCCCAACGTCCCGCAGGAATTCGCTCTACAATAGCGGCATTACGAACATCATCAGCACGCAGAGCAGCGGTGTTATCTGTTGCCATATAGCCCGGAGCAATCGCATTTACATTGATATTATATTGAGCGAGTTCGGTCGCCAATGCGCGAGTTAATCCCATTACGGCAGATTTACTTGCGGTGTAAGAAGGTACACGAATTCCTCCTTGATAAGAGAGCATAGAAGCAATATTAATTATCTTTCCACCCTCACCTTGTTTAACAAATTGTCGGGCGACTTTTTGAGACAAAAAGAACAACGTTTTCTGATTAATATCAATCACATCATCCCAATCTTTTTCACTAAACGCCAAGAGATCTTCGCGGCGAATAATACCTGCATTATTCACTAAAATATCAATACGCCCCATGACAGAAACAGCTTCATCCACCAGCGCTTGTAATCCATCTTGTTTCATTAAATTTTGCGTAATGTAATGAAAACGACGCCCTAACGCTTCGACTTGTTGGCGAGTTTCAGGCGCATCTTGAATACCCACACCAACGATATCGGCACCCGCTTGTGCTAAGCCGATCGCCATGCCTTGTCCTAAACCTGTATTGCAACCTGTCACAATGGCAACTTTGCCATTTAAATCAAATAAATTCATAACGAAACCTCTAAGGTGTAGCAATCACTGCCACACCTTTTTATATGTAGGATAGAAGAAAATATGACTATTTGTGGTTATTTCAGATCTTTCATTGCCACATGATCCATATCGTGGAATACCTGATTTTCACCCACCATTCCCCAAATAAAGGTATAAGATGCAGAGCCCACGCCAGAATGAATTGACCAGCTAGGGCTTATCACTGCTTGCTCATTACGAACAACTAAATGACGAGTTTCCGTTGGTTCACCCATATAATGGAAAACCACATTGTCATCTTTCATATCAAAATAGAGATACACTTCCATACGACGCTCATGGGTATGGCAAGGCATGGTATTCCATAAGCTACCTGGTTCAAGAACCGTCATCCCCATCGATAATTGGCAGGTTGGCAAAACTGAAGGATGTAAGAATTTATAAATAGTACGAACATTACAGTTTTCTGCGTTACCAATTTTTTCTGGTGATGCTTGATGTTGTGTTATTTTGCGCGTTGGATAAGTGTGATGGGCTGGCGCGCAATTCATATAAAAACGCGCAGGTGTTTCTACACAGTCACTAGTAAACTCAACGCTTTTAGCACCCATTCCGATATAAATCGCTTCACGAGCACCAATATCAAACACTTCACCATCGACGATCACTTTGCCAGCACCGCCAATATTAATGGCACCTAATTCACGTCTTTCTAAAAAGAAATCAACGCCTAATGCTTTACCAGCCATTAATGCTAAAGGTTGTGTTGTAGGAACAATACCGCCAACAATAATGCGATCTATATGGCTATAAGTGAGATTCATTTCCCCTTCACAGAATAGGTTTTCAATCAGGAACTCCTTGCGAAGTCCTTCTGTATCAAGCCTTTTAGCATGTTCACTATGAATTGGCTGACGAATTTCCATTATAAATACCTCATTTTTACAGATGGGTGCATAACTAAAAAAAGCTATGCATTTTCCCCGGATACAGAGTAAATATGATTTCCTCTGATGAATGTATCGGTGAGATGAAAACACTCATCCACCACAGCAAAGCTGGCTTGTCGCCCCACTTTGATATAACCCAATTTATCGCCGATACCGAGATACTCAGCAGGGATCGCACTCGCCATTTGCACAGCTTCCCACTCAGGGACATGAGCGAGTTGCACCATGTTTCTTAATGCGCTATCTAAGCTACAAGTACTCCCAGCCAAAGAGCCATCGGCTGTTTTTGCTTGACCTTGGGTGACGTTCACTGTTTGAGCGCCCAGCGTGTAGTCACCATCAGGTAATCCCCCCGCACGCATGCAATCTGTAATTAAAGCGAGTTGTTGGTAGCCTTTCATGCGATACGCTAGTTGCATCATAACGGGATGAACATGAATGCCATCTGCGATCAGTTCCGCCAATACATTGTGATATAACACGGCACCACAACATCCCGGCTCGCGATGATGAAGCCCCGTCATACCGTTATACAAGTGCACACCACAATCTGCGCCATGCAAAAATGCATCTGATGTTTGTTCATAAGTTGCCGAGGTATGCGCCACGCTTGGCTTAATACCTCGCTTGACCAACCAATCAATCGCCTCCATCGAGCCTTGAGCTTCTGGTGCAACAGCAACACGCAATAATGTGTCACCCGCACTTTCAAGCAGTGTTTCTAGCTCTGATATGGTTGGCGCTTTTAGATATTTCACCGGATGCGAACCTCTATGGCGCTCCGTAAAATAAGGTCCTTCTAAAAAGCTACCGAGTAATAGCGCACCAGACGTTTGGGGCTTTGATAAAAATTCACGCACTTGCGACAATGCTTGGCGAATATCGTCCATCGGTGCTGTTACTGTTGTACCAACCCAAGCAACCACACCTGTTTTCACAAGTGCATCCGCAATGGTTTGTAATCCTTGCTGAGTCGCATCCATTACATCCGCACCTTCACGACCATGAATATGAATATCCACAAAACCCGGTAATAACGATTTCCCTTTTAAACGAATAATGGGGCAATCTGTTGGCGCTTGCGTGGTGATTGATTCAATAACATCGCCTTTAACACAGACATAGCAAAGATAACGAATTCCTTCTGGTGTAAAGGTTCTATCTGCCAAAATGGCATATCGCTGACTCATAAACCGTCTTCTTCTTCAACATCATTGCTGTCTATTTGAGCTAATTGCTCACGAATATCTTGAATGCTTTCTTGACCTATTTCGCGTAACGTTTGCACTAACTCTGACGTTGAACATCCTTCCCGTTCAAAAGCAGCATTAACAATCATCGGTAGATTCACCCCAGCTAGCACTTCAACAGCAGGATTTTGCATCATAATTGCCATTGCACGATTACAAGGGGTGCCACCGGGTAAATCCGTTAAAAAGAGATATTGCTGACATGACATTGAATCAATTGCTTCACGCATTTTTTCTTCTAATTCATCAGGGGAAATTGACTCAACAAAATCGATAAACGCGATATCGTCCTGTTCTCCAGCAATCGCTTTTACAGCGGATGCCATACCAGAGGCAAAATTAAGATGCCCTGAAACAATAAGACCTATCATGAGTGACTCCTTGCGGGCAGCAGAACACTCTCCTGCCCGTTTATAGCAAGTTAATAATGTATTTCGACTGACAATAACGACGGTGAAAAAGGCTCTCTGTTATAAGAATCCTAATACGTGACCGACAACGCCAAAGGCTAAGGTGGAGAAAATCAATACCGGCGGTTTACCCCAAAAACCGGTGCTTTTCACCATTTTGTACATCAGGAAAACTAAGCACAGAGGCAGTAAATTCGGCATGATTTTGTCAAAGAGCGCGGTTTGCAATTCAACCACCTTCCCTCCCAGCTCTAGCGAGGCGGTGGTTTGTACCTTGATAAAGGTCGCACTGAGTGCACCGATAACAAAAATACCCATAATATTGGCAGCTTTAGCCAGTTTTTCAGTGGCATCACTCATATTGACCATTGCCGCCGTACCTGCGCGATAGCCCATGAACATCAGCCCGAAATACACTAAAAAGTGCACAATTTGGTATAAAAAGAAGAAAACAAAAGGTCCAGCAATTGACCCTTCCATTGCAATGGAAGCACCTAATGCTAATGTCAGTGGCATTAAGGTCATATGATCGATAGCATCACCAATGCCCCCAGTCGGTCCCATGCCAGCTACTTTCATCACGTTAACAGTGGAAGGCTTTTCTTTGTTTTCTTCCATTGCAACAGCGGTTCCTAATAGGAAGGTAAACAACTTTGGACTTGCATTAAAAAATTGCAGATGGTTCTTTAATGATGTTGCATAGTCACGTTTATTATTTCCGTGGATTTTTTTCAATGCTGGAATAATTGAGAACGCAAACCCGCCACCTTGCATACGTTCAAAGTTGAAGTTACCTTCCATAAATAAGCCACGGAACGCACACTTCCAGAGATCGCCTTTCGTGATCACTTTTCTGACAGTGGTATCTTGATACTCGTCAATGCCATCAATCAAAGAACCCGTTTCTGGTTTATCCTGCGTTTTCAATGCGGTGCTGTTATCAGATACCATCTTCGAAATCCTCATTCTGCTGACTTGAATTTTTATTATTACCACTAAAGAAGAAGTAAAGTGCTGCGGCTGATGCGCCTAAAATAGCGACCGCCATAATTGGAAGTTTGAGATAAGTCGTCATCACGAAGCCAATAAAGAACACACCCGCCACTTCTTTTGACCACATAATTTTTAGCAACATGGCGAAACCAATTGCAGGAACCATTTTCGCACCAATACCTAAGCCTTCTAGCAAGACTTTGGGGGTATTTTCATCAATCCACTGAGCGGCATGTTCACCGAAATAAACCGTAACAAAAGCAACCAAAGCATAGAGTAATGAACGTACCGTTATCGTGATGATCAGGAGTCGTGAAACACCTGCTGCATCGGCTCTCTCTGCGTATCTATCTGCTTTCCCCATGGTGAAAGCAGTCACAGCAAAGAAACCAATGACGAGCATTTGCATTAACACAGCAATAGGCATCCCAATTCCCATTGCAACTTCTGGTGATTGGTTTGTCATTACCGCAAAAGCAACCGCCGCGATCGTTCCTAATGTCACATCAGGTGGCTGAGCGCCAGCATTAGGAACAAGTCCTAACCATGCAAGTTCTAATGTTGCACCAGCAATCAATCCAACCTGCATATCCCCCATAATCAGCCCCACAACAGGTCCTGTGATTAATGGTCTGTGAATATTTAATGCAACGTCATACTTATCTATACCGCAAAAGAAGGCCCATAAAGCCACTAAAGAAGCTTCAAAAATCATAAATAATCCTCAAACCTGCTAATGCAGGTTTTTTGTTCAGGAATTTATCAGGCTGATGCGAGTGCTAACACATCAACAGGCGTCTGATCGGGGGTGTTTTGAATTGTGCAAGTTACACCATTTGCGACAAGGCTTTTAAACGCCTCAATGTCGGCATCATTGACTGATACGGTTTTTGCAATTTGGCGTTTCCCTTCATGAAAATGCATATTGCCAACATTACAGTGAGTAATGGGCACGCCACCTTCCACTAAACGGGCAACATCTTTCGGGTTATTACACAAAACAAAAATTTTCTGACGAGGAGATGCTTTACTAATAACATCAATCGTTTTTTGAATAGAGAAGAAGCGCACAGCGTATTCGCCACCTGCTGATGCTTTCATTCCTGCTTGCATAAATGCCGCATTAGGGCCTTCTGCTGCATCATCATTAGCCACTAAAATCAGGTTTGCTTCTGTATGTTTACCCCATGTAATGCGGATTTGACCATGGAGTAAACGTTCATCAATGCGGGTCCAGACAATATTTGGTGTGTTCATGATTAGCTCTCTTATTATATTTTATTAATTTAAAGCAGACTGTGTGTCGTCTTTTTTATGTGAGAACGGATAAATTGTGACGCCTTGTACAACGCGGTTGATTTCTCCTGTCGGAGACGGGTTATCAGGCGTATTCCCTAGTGCAATGGAACTGTGAAATGCGAATGATTGCGCCAACATCAAATAAGGGAACAATAGCGCCACATCAGAACAGTTCTCTAACGCTGGAATATAAACAAAACTCTCAGGTGAGAAAGCGTTATCATTTCGTGCGGTGATCGCGATCACCTTACCTGATGCATTATCGTGAATAACCTCTCGTAATAAGTCAGTCTCATATTGACGTGTATAAGGATCATTAGAGAAAAACATCACCACTAAAGTTTCTTTATTTACGATAGACTTAGGTCCGTGTCGAAAACCTAATGGAGTGTCAAAACTCGCAACCACTTTCCCTGCGGTAAGCTCTAACATTTTCAATGCAGCTTCTTGTGCTAAACCTTGCAATCCACCACTTCCTAGATAAATAACCCGTTTAAACTTACCGGCATATTTATCCCTAATAATTTGATTCGCCTTATTAAACTGTGTCTTATAGTGACTAAAGAAAGGGGCGATAGCGTCACTAAAGACGTTATCGCCTAAGAAGATAGTCACCGCAGCCATCATCATGGATGAAAAGCTAGAGGTCATTGCTAAAGAACGGTCGTTTGATTCTTCTGGCATCAACAATGCCAATGCACTGCTATTATTTTGGCAATACTCATAAAGCTTGCCATTGGCATTACATGTCAGCACTAAGTGATAACACTGTGATAGACACTCCGTTGCCACATCTAACGCCGCCACACTTTCTGGGCTATTACCTGAGCGAGCAAAAGAAATTAATAACGTAGGGATATCTTCCGCTAAATACTCTTGTGGATCAGCCACCAAATCTGTTGTTGCAATCGCATCTACTCGACGTTTTGTATGACCACTTAAAATAGGGGCTAATGCTTTTCCAGCAAACGCTGATGTGCCAGCACCGGTTAAAATAATCCGCGCATGAGGTACTGCGAGCGCTTTATTTAAAAAAGATGCAATATCAGCACGTTTCTCTTTCACTGACTGCCATGTTTTCTTCCAACATTCTGGTTGTTGCTCAATCTCTTTCGCAGTCCAAAATGCATTCAGTTGCTCCAATTGAGCGATCTGATAACTTAAATATTCCATGGTTTCCCTCAATTAATGGACATAGCACGCATCGGCATAAACCGATAACACATCACGAATTTTCGCAATAACAAAAGATCTAGGCGATCCGTCAATCACGCCTTCTCTAAATTGGGTAAATTGATAAGGCAGATATTGGCTCAATAACGGTAATGGAATAGGTTTAACGGATAAGTTATCCATGAGTATGTCGATGGCGGCATTAATTTCAGCATCGGGCCAGTAATAACGAATGCGATCACTAAAGCTATATACTCGGGCAAAGGCTTGTTGATGCTCATCACCATGATAGTATTTTTGCCAAAATCCTGGCTCACGGCACATCAGTTGCTCCATTTTTTCACGTAATCTAGAGCACTGTTCTAGAGGGAATAATGTTTCTTCAATGGCGCAAAGTGCGTATAAACCTTCACGCATTGCAAAGGTTAGTGCGGGTCCTACTTTTAAAATGGCAAAGTGATCATGAACGAGCTGTTTATAAGCTTCTTTAGTTTGATAATCCGTAGAGTGAGCTTCGAAAACAAGATGAGAATAATCATTTACCACTTGGCTTAATGCTTGTGCTTCTTCTTGTTGATAATCAATGATACCCGTATGATCAAATTCAACGCCGGGTTGAACCACCAAACCAATAACGCGTTCCCAGCAATCACCAACACCGACATCTTGAAACGCTTGTCGATGACACTCTAATGTTTTACGGGCCGCATCCGGTGAAGTCACTTCAACAGTATCAAGTTCTTCGGCTGCGCCACCAGGAACGGGCACTTCTGTACCAACAACATAAACAATATCACTTGTACCAAATGCCTTTTTTGCCGTATTTTCTGCAATGACAGCGAGACGAGCGGCACGAGATGCGACAATTTCATCCGTTAAAGGAATGGGATCATCAGCACAAGACATACTGCAATCAAGATGGATTTTCTTAAAACCCGCGGCAACATAATGTGCAATCAACACATCTGCATTTGCCATTGCTTCTTCAGCGTTAAGGTGTTGCCAACGATTAGGCCCTAAATGGTCCCCACCAAGAATAAGCTTCTCAATAGGAAAACCGACATTTTCCGCCTGTTCAATAACATATTGGTAAAAGTCAGCGGGTGTCATTCCCGTATAACCACCAAACTGATCAACCTGATTAGAGGTGGCTTCAATTAGCAGAAAGGAATCATTATCCAGCGCTTGTAATAGAGCTGCTTCTATTACTAAAGGATGGGCAGAACAAACAG
>JAEYFY010000026.1 GCA_023454395.1 Pseudomonadota bacterium | reverse complement strand
ATGTGGTTGCTACAATGAATGAGCGCTTTAATAACATCATCTTTAATTACTCTTTTGTTTATAAAATCGTTTAATTTTTCCCTTCTCAACCTTCAGTTTTGACTAATTGTGGCTGAGATGGTGATTCGGTTCTCTCTTGTGCTGAATAAGAGATTGATGGAGTGCTTCCACATGTTAATAATAGTGAAGAAATAAAGATGCCTTCATCTAATTGAGGTACTTGTACTTCACACTGTTTTTTACCACTCCAACGTACATCTAAAACATCACCGGAGTTTATTCCGCTTAGATAAACATTACCGCTATCATTCACGATGCCCAGTTCTCGTCCTTTTTCTGTAGTAATGCTAGCGCCAAATGGTGGATAACTACCGTCTTTCAAGCGGACAATCGCCATCGCTTTTTGCCCTGAAATAACGTCAAACTCACGGTAACCTATTGCCCCTTCAGTCAGGGTTAATTGTTGAATTGAACGCACGGCATCAACATCATCAGGTAATTTATCTAAATCAATTGTTGCACTACTCCGATAGTAATTATTGATATCAGGAAGTACCGCTTTACCAAAATAGTTAGTATGGCTTACCGCCCCTAAACTTCTAATTGGTACTCCAGAGACCCCATTAGTATCAACTAATAAACGCGCAGCGCCTGGCATTGCAGTACGATGGAATGCACCACCTTTTGCTGTTAACGTCGCGCCACCTTGTAGAGAAAGTGATGCTGAAGTATTTTCACCTTGAATATGGCTCGCACTTGCTGTTACCAGCGCTGTATCACCATAACGCGTATAATAAGCATCAGCAGAAGGACGACCACGGCTACTTAAACCAGCACCTAAGCGATAGTTATTATTGTCATCGAGGCGATCAAAATAGCTCACATTATGTGAATTACCATTCTTATTAATTACAGTGTTATAGCTAATTGTCGCTTTATCACTCCAAGGCATACTGACATTAAAATAAACACCATCATCATTGGTGCCATTAAATTTATTGCGGTAAGCAGATAAATTTAAATTAATATTTTTAAAACTACCGATATCCATAAATTTAGATAAAGATAAGTTGTAATAATCGTTATTAGGCTTATTCCAATAAGTTTGGTGGTTATAGTTAAGATAAGCACTTAAGCCTAAATCAGGGAATTGCTTACTTAATGTTATCGTATAAAGCTCTTTATTATTATCGCGGTTGTTATCACGATAACGACGATCTAAATATTGCTCCATACTCATAAAGTCACGTTCTGAGAAACGGTAGCCGGCGAAAGTCACCTGACCATTAATAGCTTCAAAACGTTTAGAGTAACTGACTCGATAAGAGCCTCCATGATAGCGTTTATCATCATTTGGAATTTTTGCCCAAGAGTGTGTCGCATCAAATGAAATAGCCCCTAATACCATCAAGTCACGACCAATACCTAAAGAAACAGAATTGTAATCGCCAGCAACTAATGAACCGCCATAGAGTGACCAACCATTTGATACCCCCCATGAAAACTCACCCATTGCAAAACTGGGTCCTTCTGTCTTGTGGTCTATATTAGAAGGTTTACCTGCTGATAATTTATATTGCACTCGACCCGGACGTGTTAAATAAGGGATACTTGCCGTATCCATTTGGTATTCTTGTACCGAACCATCTTGCTCTTCAACACGAACATCTAGCTTACCGCTGACGGCATCATTAAGATTTTGAATACGGAATGGACCCGGTGCGACCTGTGTTTCATAGATCACACGGCCTTGCTGGCTGATCGTCACTTTAGCGTTCGACTTTGCAACACCAGTGACTTCAGGTGCATAACCTCTTAAATTAGGAGGCAACATCTGGTCATCCGTTAATAAACTGATACCCGTAAAACGGAAGTTATCAAAAATGTCAGAGCGTGAATAAGTCTCACCCATAACAAGGCGAGCGCCCCACTGGGTTATTGCTCTATAAAGATAATATTGACTCCAATCCCAATCATTTTCAGTACTGCCATTCACGCCTGTTGTGTGTTGATAGCTTGCTTGCCAATCAGCACGAAAACGCCATACACCTAAGTTAGCACCCGCAGTACCACTTCCCGTAACTTGTTGTCTTTGCTTACCATTAGCAGGATCGGTCACATTAGCATTCAGGTTATAGTCAAAAAGAAGCCCTGAAATACCTTCATCCCAACGAGATGGTGGGTCCCAATCTTCGGTTGCGTACTCAACATAGGCTTGAGGAATAGTCACAATAAAACTACCCGCACCTAAGTTAGTACTTGTTGTCATACCGGGTATTGATGACTCATCAAGACAAGCACCGCCATCTTTCCAAGTTACCGCTTTGAGCCATTCAGGTTTTAACGTAAATTGATTGACTAATTCACGAGGAATACAAGGAATACTCGCTTTAGGATCATTGTCGGGAACAATATAATTAATCGTATAGAGATCGGGTAATTCATTATTGTTAACTTTAACAATAAATTCATACTTGCCAGGCATAATATAGCCGGCACGAGAAAAGTCTGATAAATCAATATTTTGTTTATCTTTTAGATCAAGAATATCAGAGTTAAACTCGATATCACCAGCTGCAAATGCCATATTAGAGGCACTCGCCATACCAGCAATAATTAAATAGATCAGTGCCGCTACAGGTCGAATTGTATGCTGATTACTCTTTTTTTCTGCTTTTCTTGAAGCAGTTTTGAATGATTTAGCCATAAATAATCCAACCAATCCATTTAATAATATTCGAGTTTAAAACGCAGGGTTGCTTGATAATTACCTGCTCGTGGAATGTCGTTATTTTTAACAAGCCTTGCTTGATACAACAAAGACAACGATTTGGTATCAATATCCACAGGAGGTAAAGGCTTCCCCGGTGTTGCCAATCTTCCGTAACGGTCAGCAATAGCTAACGAAGCACCTTTAGCATCGCCGAAAAGTTGGAATAATCCGTTCTGTGCGGGGCCTTCAAAAGTAGCAATAAAACGAGGACGTTCAGCTTGTGTACCTTTTTGATCAACAAGAGAACATTCTGTTAATCGAATAGAGAAATATTCAATAGGTCCTTGGCCTTCAACAGCTAAGGTCGGAATAGATACGGTACTCAAAGAGATAACTTGCTCTCGACTTCCTGCCGAGATAGTGCATGTTGGCTCTAATATAGAACCTTGTAGACTAACCACGCCGAATCGCTGATGTGATTTCACATCTTGTTTTATATCGGTCACTGCCATTACAGGCTTAACAAATAGCCCTGTTGTAACAAGTAATAATAGTGGCACTATCTTGCGATTCATTGTTTTCTACTCCATAAGATAAACCATTAAAAATGCAGCTAAAAATAAAACTAAAGATAAAGCCCCATACGTCCTTATACAGGGCCTAAAAGAACATCTATTATTGGTAAGTTAATGCGAAAGTAGCGATTGCAGTAAAGTCACCAGGTACAGCTGCTTCTGTTGAAGAACCTTGTAAGTAAGCTGCAAAGTTCAGTTCATTTGAACCATCACGAAGAGTTTGAGCTTTTGTTGGTTCACCTAATTTAATTTGTGTATTACCAGCATCAGTAATAACAACTGCTGCATTTTTCGCTAAACCTTCGATGCCTAAAGAGCCTGGCAGAATAGCCGCTGCTTCAGCACCAGTGAAGGTAGTTTGAACTGTTTTATAAGTTTCAGTAGAGCATTGCAGTAATTTAATTTTGAAAGTATTAGAAACACTACGGCCACCATCTTTCAGTGCAGTTGCTGAAACTTGTCCTAGTGGAACACGTTGGTCGCCTGAGTTAGGATCAATTGAACATGGAGCATCGATGATTGAACCCCAAAATTCTACGGTACCATGACCTTGATCCGCAGCGAATGCAGAACCAGCAGCAACAGTTAAGCCTAAACCTAAAACTAAACCTAATTTATTTAATTTCATCTTTATGTTTCCTGAAAATATAAGAACGAAGATATTTAAAATAATAAAATTCAATA
>JAEYFY010000451.1 GCA_023454395.1 Pseudomonadota bacterium | reverse complement strand
ACGAGTAATTAACAGCGATTGTTATCAATATTTTGAAAATTTATAATTTTTTTATGTTAAGAACGAGAGCTAATGCACAAAACTAAAGAAAAATTGTTGAATAAAAAAGGACGCAAAATAGCGTCCTTTTGATAAAATCGTCTTGCTAAATCGAATCAGTGCAATTCTGACTTATTTAACTCATTGATTTTATTAATATCATTCTCTGTGAAGATATAATGTGTTCCACAATACTCGCATTCCATATCAATATTTCCCTGTTCTTGCAACAGGTGGTTCACATCTTCTTCCGACAATGTTACTAATGTATTTTCACAACGTTCACGCGAACAAGTGCAATGAAATTCAACAACTTGAGGATCATAAAGAGTGACATCTTCCTCATGATATAAGCGATGTAAGATCTCTTTAGTATCTAGCGTAAATAGCTCTTCAGCTTTGATTGTGTGTGTTAACTGTGTCAGCAATTCAAAGTGTTCAGCAGTATGTTCTGCGGTGAACTCTTCTGACGCAGGCAATACTTGTAATAACATACCCGCTGCGGCTGGTTTGCCCGCTTGCATACCACTACGAATAAATACGCGTGTAGGTAGCTGTTCTGATTGCTTAAAGTAGTTATCAATACATGCTTCAATAGTTTCACCATCAAGAGCAACAATACCTTGATAACGTTCACCTTTTTCAGGCGTTACCGTGATGACCATAAAACCATTACCGATCATCTCTTTTAAGGTACTACCAGCCTTAACATCATCACCAACACGCGCAACACCACGCATTTGTTGATTATTGTTGCCATTAATAACCGCCAATCGTACTGGGCCATCGCCTTGAATTTGAACCGTAATATCTCCTTCAAATTTAAGCGTCGCTGTTAACAAACTCGTTGCTACTAATAAATCGCCCAGAAGGCATTGAACTGGCTCAGGATAATGGTGATTTTCAAGCATTGATTGATAGGTTTCAGTCACATTGACTAATTCACCACGTACCGCGTTTTTTTCGAATAAAAAACGTGATAAAGCGTCTTTTTTAGACATAACTTTCTCTCATTTCAGGGAATCGGTTAATCCGATTCTTGTAAATTTGTCTGTTTGAAGCGAAGTAAGGTGCGTCTTTCCTTTTTATCAGGGCGACGCTCAGGATGAGGCATTGTTAACGCATTCATTTTTCTTGCTAGAGCAATTTTTTCTCTTTTAGCAATACTCTCTGGCGTTTCGCAATAAAGTGTCTGCGCTTGTGTAGCACCTTGTCGCTGAGCACTCACCATGAGAATGGTTACCGTCCGTTCATCATTACCTTGTCGTAGGCGTACTTCTGCACCTTCTTCAACGATTTTACTTGGCTTGCCTCTCACACCATTGTAATGGACTTTACCACCTTCAATCATCGTGCGCGCAATGGCACGCGTTTTATAAAAACGAGCAGCCCAAAGCCATTTATCTAAGCGGACACCACTGTCTTGTGATGGTTGACTCATCCCTTTCTCCTTAACTTCAACTTCTTTACGAAGGCGATAGTGTAAACACATGGCCTTCCACAACAAGGGGCTTACTGAGGAGGGCGATAAAAACAGTGCTCATAATAGAGACTGATTTTATTCATGCGTTGGTTGTTTTGTCGCCGGCGCCGGATGATAAGAAATAGGTTCAATACTAAGAACCCGATAGCAAGAAGCAATAATACCGTATTACCGATGTAATATAACATTGTCATCGAGTCTGGCAGGCTATGTAAAAATATCTGTAACGTGCCATTCGCATCGACAACCATACCCGTTATTACGCCACCCGTATCAAAAGGTGTATGCAATAAAATATCGGATAAACGTTGTAATTCTCGCCACTGTTCTAACGGAGTAGGTTCAAACACTGAATTTGAACTTGAAGCGTAATCAACAAGCTGTTTTCTTTCATCACTGATTAACAGCACACCACCTGGTGGAGGGCTGTTTAACAGTATTGCGGCTTTATCTATTTCTCGGTAGATAAAAGAAGATGTGGTGGTGTCGATAAGCTTTTCCAAGGCCTCAGCACTTACTGCACGCAATAAAACATTCGTTCCGGTCAATTTACCGCTTTCAGCTCGTTGAATTAATGCAGCCCAATCATTGACGTTACTTAAGTTAACTAACGCCATTTTTAGCCGAATACATTCATTTTCTCGTGGACATAAATCCTGTGTTTTCAACACAATGCCATCAAAATTATCTAGCAAATTCATCCCAGATTTAGTAATCGCCTGGCCTAAACTTGGGTTAACTCGGTTATTAGAAACAGGGTGTAATTGCTCTTCAACCATATGCAATAAAGCCGCAGCTTTTTCTATCGTGCTCGATTCAGGCATTGGCATTGGATTACTGTTATTCCAATAAATCCCTGAGCAATCAAAAGGTGCAAAAATCGTTTTATTATTCTTACTTGATAAATTAGGTGGCATATAGCACATCCCAACCCCTTTAGCTTGAATAATATCCCCGACATGCAAATTGGTTGTTTCTAACTCAGTAAAATTAGTGACTAAATGAGGCTCTGTATCTTTAAGCCATGAAAAACTGAGTTTCATTGAAAGAGAAAGTGGCTGATAAAGATACAACATTCCAATAATAAACAAGCTCCAAAAAACGAAAATAATATTTTTAATATACCGTTTATAAGGATAATTTTTCTCTTCATCATGCAATGAAAGGTAGTTTCCTTGCTTTACAACATGATGACTTGGATACATTTCTAAATAGGTCACCTTATCAATATCGCTTTGAATATAAGGCTCCCAATGAGGCGGATAAACCAGATCAATCCCCCCTAAAGAAACATTTTTTACTTGCCCATGATCAAAGTTACCAAAAAGCCCCCAGCGCTTTAAGCGCCCTTTAAAACAGTGGATTTCTTGTTTACGCGGTTTGATTAAAGGGTTGTGGATCAGAAAAATACCAACAGCAAGAAAAGCACCACCGGTTGCTAGGATCCAAGGAAGAAAAACTTGAGGCATCATTAAGGCTGTTAGGCACAGCGTAAGCCCTATACAAACAAAAGAACCATCCCAAAAACCAGATGAGTTATGTAATCGGTATTCTTCGTTTGTCTCTTCTCGGATTTGTAATAAGTGAGCCGCATCACCTTCGTTCTTTTGGATAGTTGATGAACCATTTGCCAATATTGGTTCAGACAGCTGTTTTAAACTTAGCGAAGAAAAATGAATTTTTTCGTCTTTTAAGAAATGCCCATTCACACCAATAACGATGGGGATCGAAGGGGTACAGACAACATCGAGAACGTTTTCTTGCTGAAGATAAGGAACAAGCAGCGGGGGAATATGAATTTCTACAGCATCAATATAATAACGCCAATGATTTAATCCTTCACTAGAACCTGCAAAGCGATTAACGATATTTCTTAATGTAGCAACGACTTCGCCTTTAATTGGCATATCGGGGAAGTTTTGTAATGAATAGCCAGAAGAGAAATCAGAGGTACCAAAATAAGATAAATAATCACTAATAAGCCCATAATCATCAGAAGTGAGCTTGCGATAAGTAGGTTTAGCGAGAGATGGGAGATGATGTGAGCCATCAAGCCGCCTTCTTTTAAAGAATAGAAAGGCGGCCATTATAAATAGGCTTATCATCAAGATAGCCAATATAATGACTGATAATCTCATTTTTTCCCCATGCTTATACTGATGCTGCGTAGTAACAATAACAAATTTAAAACCCTGCCTAACATAAGGCAATTCCTATTCTTTTGTTCTATTTTTTATTTAAATACAATAGATTATATTTTTGTAGTCGCGTTATAATTTATATCTATAATCAAGTTTATATCCGCTAACAATGCTATCTTCGGGTAAAATAGCGAATCAATAAATAATAATATTCTCAAAAAATCAATAAATAACTAGATTTGATAGCGGAGTGTACTCAATTTTCCTTTAAAAGCTAAATCTAATTGTTAGATTTATTTTGTCATTAATGTGTTAAATTCAGGTTAATCTCTATTCTGTCAGGGACTGTTATGAAAGAACTAAAAAAACCCAATATATTAAACATTGATAACATCGCCCGTTCTCAATTATTTCAGATCCAATCCGTTAATCTGGAGTTTAGTAACGGAGAAAAGCGCACTTATGAGCGAATGAAACCCGCTAATCGTGAAGCCGTTATGATTGTTCCTATTATTGATGACAATATTATTCTTATTCGTGAATACGCCGTAGGTATCGAAAATTACGACTTTGGTTTTCCCAAAGGTGCAATTGATCCTGGTGAAAATGCCCTACAAGCTGCAAATCGCGAACTAAAAGAAGAAATTGGCTATGGCGCTCACTCATTAATAGAACTCGCAAAGCTGTCGATGGCACCCTCTTACTTTTCTAGCAAAATGAACATTGTCATCGCGCATGATCTTTATCCAGAGCAACTTGAGGGTGATGAGCCTGAACCCCTGATCCAAATACGTTGGCCTATCGCAAAAATGATGGACTTACTCGAGCACCCAGATTTTACAGAAGCTCGTAGTGTCAGTGCTCTCTTCTTAGCCCACCGCTATCTATTACAAAATAAATAGATAATAAAAAACCGGACTTTAACATCCGGTTTTTATTTTCAATTAATTAGAATAACTCGTTAGATTCGCCATTATCCTCAAAAATCTGTGTTCCTACTTCATTTTTTGCCCTTTCTGTCGGTTGAGTGCCATCAATAAAATATTCTTTCATTGAAGCGCCATCACCCGCCAATTTTCCTGTCCTTCTATCAATTTGAACAGCCACAACACCTTTTGGTGCTGGCATCATATTAACAGGGACACCATCCAGAGCTACTTTCATAAAGTCATTCCAAATAGGTTGTGCTGTTTTAGCACCCGCTTCACCACCACTTGCGGCAGTTCGACCTAAATTGCGGCTACTGTCATCAAAACCAATCCAAGCGGTAGCAACAATATTGGCACCATATCCAGAGAACCAAGCATCTTTAGAACTGTTTGTTGTTCCGGTCTTACCACCAATATCTTGGCGTTTAAGATCACGAACAGCACGCCAACCTGTACCAGACCATCCCGGCTCTCCCACAAGGTTTGTTCTTAATGCATCATGCATTAAGTAAGCCAGTGGTGTGCTGATAACGTGTGGCGCATAAGGGCTTTCTTTTACCGTTTCAGCTAACGGTGCTTGTTCTAATTCAATTTCAGGCGTAACCGCTACTGGCTGAGATGTATTAGATTGAGCAACGTTTTCCATATAATCATCAGATAACGCAATAGAACGCATGGTATCGCCATAAATAACAGGGATATCAGTACAATCAGGGCACGCTATCTTTGGTTTTGCAGTAAACAGCTCTTCACCTTCGGCATTCTCAATACGTTGGATATAGTAAGGCTCTATGAGATATCCGCCGTTTGCCATAACAGCAAACCCTCGTACCATTTGCATTGGTGTAAATGATGGTGATCCTAATGCTAAAGATTCTGTTCTATCGATATTTTGATTAGGGAAACCAAAACGTAATA
>JAEYFY010000436.1 GCA_023454395.1 Pseudomonadota bacterium | reverse complement strand
CTGCATTGGGACCATTTTCAGGTAAATGCAGTAAAAGAGATTGTCTTTGAGAAAAAAGGCTTAGCGATTGACAAAGCGAGTAAATTTCATTCCAGTCCGTATTATTATCAAGGGTAAATTGATAATGCTCGATAAATCCTTGGGATTTAGCTGCGGATTGAATAGCATCTTGAGACTCTTGGAGTAACAGAGGTTCATTACCCCAGAGTAGGTAACTTTGGCGCAGCCCCTCTTGGAGCTGCGCATTCAGTTGTTCTGGATATAAGCGGATCATTTGGCTGGTGAGATTATCTGTTTTGCCTGCTCAGCTTGTGCGGCTTTTTGGCGTTCAGCGTTATGAACAACCAATAATTTACGCACTAATATTGCTGTCGCTTGTTCACGCATCTCTTGCTTGATAATGTCATTTTCAGCATCTTTCGCTAATGCTTCTAATGGGTTATCGAAGAATGGGCGTGAAACCTGTGATGAAATTGGGTAAATCGTACCATCAGGCATAATCACTTGTGCATCAAGCACAAATGTTAACTGACGTTCTGCTGATTTACCGTCTTGATACACAGAGACGGTCTCTTTACTTTCTGATGAACCCATAATTTTAAGAATAGGGATATTGGCTGTTGGATTTTCAACAAGCTGAACACCACTAAGTCTAAGTTGTTGACGCATTATACGAGATAATGGGCCATAAGGGTCACCAGAGCTAAGATAAAGCGTTTTTAATTCTGCTGGAACCTGAGTTTTACCTTGAAGGTGAAAACCACAGCCAGCGGTGATTAACACCGCTAAACCGAAAAATAGCGAAAGTAGATATCGCACTAGGCCTCCTTATCAGCCAACAACCATGTTCAGTAATTTTCCTGGAACATAGATGACTTTACGAATAGTTACATCTTCCAAGTATTTAGCAACACTGTACTCTTTTGTCGCCATTTCCTGAACATATTCTTTTTCTGAATTAGCCGGAACAGTGACTCGACCACGCACTTTACCATTCACTTGAACGATGATCAGTTTGGTGTCATCGACCATTGCTTCTTCATCAGCAACCGGCCACGGTGCAACATCAACGTCCTCTTTTCCACCTAATGCTTGCCACATAACGAAACAAGCATGAGGGATGATTGGAGAAAGCATACGAACAATAGCTTCTAATGCTTCTTGCATTAAAGCACGATCTTGCTCTGTTTCTTGTGTTGCACGAGTTAATTTATTCATTAACTCCATAATGGCGGCAATCGCGGTGTTAAAGGCTAAACGACGACCTACGTCATCAGATACTTTCGCAATTGTTTTATGTAAGTCACGACGTAAATCTTTTTGTTCTTCTGTCAGTGCAGAAAGATCAAGAGACTGTGTCGCTCCTTTTTGAGAGTGTTCGTGAACTAAACGCCATAAACGACGTAAGAAACGGTTTGCACCTTCAACGCTAGATTCCTGCCATTCCAGTGTTAATTCTGGTGGAGCAGCAAACATCATAAATAAACGAACGGTATCTGCACCATAACGTTCAACCATCGTTTGTGGGTCGATACCGTTATTTTTAGATTTAGACATTTTGCTCATGCCAGCATAAGTCAATTCATGACCTTCGCTGTCAGTTGCTTTAATGATGCGATTTTTTTCATCACGTTCAACAATAGCTTCAGCAGGAGATACCCAATGGCGAGCGCCATCTTCACCCGTGTGATAGAACGCATCCGCTAATACCATGCCTTGACACAGTAAGCGTTTTGCAGGTTCATCAGAGTTTACTAAACCAGCATCACGCATCAGCTTATGGAAGAAGCGGAAATACATTAAGTGCATGATTGCGTGTTCAATACCACCAATATACCAGTCAACTGGTAACCAATAGTTAGCGGCTTTCGGATCTAACATGCCTTTATCGTAATCAGGGCAGGTATAACGAGCGTAATACCAAGAAGATTCCATAAAGGTGTCAAAAGTATCTGTTTCACGCAGCGCTGGCTGACCATTGATTGTGGTTTTTGCCCACTCAGGATCTGCTTTGATTGGGCTGGTGATCCCGTCCATTTTTACATCTTCTGGCAGGATAACAGGGAGTTGATCTTCAGGAACAGGAACAACAGTACCGTCTTCTAAAGTCGCCATTGGAATAGGCGCACCCCAGTAACGTTGGCGAGAAACCCCCCAGTCACGTAAACGGTAGTTAACTTTGCGCTCACCAACACCCATTTGTGCCAGTTTATCTGCAATTGCATTAAAGCCAGCTTGGTTGTCTAATCCAGAGAATTCACCAGAGTTAATCAGGCTATTTTTCTCGGTTAATGCGCCTTCAGATAAGTCAGGTTGATTACCTTCGGCATCCGCAATAACAGCTTTAATAGGTAAATTATATTTAGTTGCAAATTCCCAGTCACGTTCATCATGACCTGGAACCGCCATTACAGCACCTGTGCCGTATTCCATTAATACAAAGTTAGCAACCCAAATAGCAACTTTCTCTTTAGTCAATGGATGAATAGCATAAAGACCTGTTGCAATCCCTTTTTTCTCCATTGTTGCCATATCGGCTTCTGCCATTTTCATGTTACGGCATTCATCAATGAAGTGTTGAACTTCAGGATTATTTTGAGCTGCTTTTTGTGCTAATGGGTGACCTGCTGCAACGGCAACATAAGTGACACCCATAAATGTATCAGGACGCGTTGTATAAACGGTCATTGTGTCGTTGCTGTCAGCAACATCAAATTTAATTTCGACGCCTTCAGAACGACCAATCCAGTTACGTTGCATGGTCTTAACTTGTTCAGGCCATTCATCTAACGTATCTAAATCGTTTAACAGCTCTTCTGCATATTCGGTAATTTTGATAAACCACTGTGGAATTTCTTTACGCTCAACAGGGGTATCACAACGCCAGCAGCAGCCATCGATAACTTGTTCGTTGGCTAAAACTGTTAAGTCGTGTGGACACCAGTTAACCGCAGAGGTTTTTTTATAAACTAAGCCTTTTTCATATAACTTAGTAAAGAACCACTGTTCCCAGCGATAATATTCTGGTGTGCAGGTAGTGACTTCACGATCCCAATCGTAACCAAAACCTAGTTTTTTTAACTGGTTTTTCATGTAATTGATGTTTTCGTAAGTCCATGGTGCAGGGGCTGTTTTATTTTTTACTGCGGCACCTTCTGCGGGTAAACCAAACGCATCCCAACCAATAGGTTGTAAGACGTTTTTACCTAGCATACGTTGATAACGGGAAATCACGTCACCAATGGTGTAGTTACGGACGTGTCCCATGTGTAGTCGGCCAGAAGGATAAGGTAGCATTGACAGGCAGTAATATTTTTCTTTGTTATTATCTTCTGTCACTTTAAATGTATTGTTCTTTTCCCAGTGTTCCTGGATAGTTTGCTCTATATCTTCGGGACGATATTGTTCTTGCATGGCACCGATAATCCTATGGTGAATTAATGGCTACCGGAGGGTAACCGCTATTATGAAATTAAGACTTGCATAGCATAGCTGATTTTGTCTAATAGCCACAACTATTGATCTCAATGAAAGCCACTGTTTGCATAACTTTTTCAACACAATTGCGAGATATCTTGGAAAGAGCTAAGGCAAAAAGATAATAAATGCGTATTTCCTGAAAAAATAATAGTGATATTGCGAAAAAAGAAGATTATTTGATATTTAATTGCGAGGTTAATCGAAATTATTATTTTGAGCTGACGTGCTAAAAAAGCACGTCAGCAGAGGGGATGTGAGAATTAGTGTAGAATTTTAGCGAGGAAATCTTTTGCTCGTGCTGATTTTGGATTATCAAAAAAGTCATTTTTAGGTCTATCTTCCACAATTCGACCTTCGTCCATAAAAATAATACGGTCAGCAACTTTTTTAGCAAACCCCATCTCATGGGTTACTACCATCATCGTCATACCTTCATTTGCAAGCTCTACCATTACATCAAGTACTTCATTAATCATTTCAGGATCAAGCGCTGATGTAGGTTCATCAAATAACATTGCAATCGGGTCCATACATAATGCGCGGGCGATGGCAACACGTTGTTGTTGACCACCTGAAAGCTGTGCTGGATATTTGTTAGCATGGCTTGCTAATCCTACTCGTTCTAATAGCTTTAACCCTTTCTCTTTTGCGGCTCCTTTCTCTCTATTAAGCACTTTAACTTGTGCCAGTGTGAGATTTTCAATAATAGAGAGGTGAGGGAAGAGTTCAAAATGTTGGAATACCATACCCACTTTTGCTCGTAATTTAGCAAGATCAGTATGCTTGTCATTGACTTTGATTTCATTAACAAGGATCTCGCCTTGTTGTATAGGCTCTAAGCCATTTACTGTTTTGATCAGTGTTGATTTACCTGATCCAGAAGGTCCACAGACAACAACAACTTCCCCCTTTTTAACTTCAGTGGAACATTCAGTCAGTACTTGAAACTGACCATACCATTTGGATACGTCTTTTAGGGAAATCATCTAGGTAGTCCTTTTTTTAAGAAAGTTTACTAACATCGAAGCAGCGAAGCTAATAACAAAATAAACAAAACCAGCAAAGAGGATCATTTCAACTTGTGTTCCATCTCGTTCTCCAATATTTGCCGCTGTTCTGAAAAAGTCAGTAAGACTTAAAACGTAAACTAAGGATGTATCTTGGAACAATACAATTCCTTGAGTCAGTAAAAGCGGGATCATGGCTCGAAAGGCTTGAGGTAGGATCACTAAACGCATGGTTTGTGATTTAGTCATACCTAACGCGAGTGAGGCTGAAAATTGTCCTTTGCTAACACTTTGAATACCTGCTCTTATAATTTCAGAGTAATAAGCTGCTTCAAATAAAGAGAACGCTATCATTGCTGAAATTAAACGGATATCACTTTTCGGTGAAAGCCCTAGAACATTTTGTAATATGTTAGGCACAATTAAATAAAACCACAGCAATACCATGACTAATGGAATAGAACGGAAAGTATTAACATAAGCGGCTGCAAACCAGCTAATAGGCTTAAAGGTAGATAGGCGCATAACAGCAAGCACCGTTCCCCATAAAATACCAACCACAATAGCAGTGATAGTAATTTTTAGTGTGATAGCCATACCATCAACTAAAAATGGTAGGCTTGGAACAACAGAACTCCAGTCAAATTCGTACATTATTGACCTCCTGTTGTGCCGGGTAAGCGGACGCGTTTTTCAAGCCAATGCATTATTAGCATAATAATGACATTGATAAATACATAGGCCAGTGTGATTGCAGTGAATGACTCATACGCTTTTGCTGAATAGTCGAGGAGTTTATTCGCTTGTGCCGCCATATCAATAAGACCGATAGTAGAGGCAATCGCTGAGTTTTTCACGAGATTGAGCATTTCGGATGTCATTGGTGGAATAATGACTCGGTATGCATTGGGTAATAAAACATAACGATAAGTTTGGGGTAAAGTTAAACCCAGTGCTAAGCCTGCCGCTTTTTGACCACGGGGTAAGGAGTTTATTGCGGCTCTAACTTGTTCACACATACGCGCTGCGGTAAATAAACCTAAGCAGAGTGCTGATGAGACAAAAAATTGCACATTTGGCGCTAAGTCCATTTTAAACCAATCGCCAATAGATTGAGGCAATAATTCAGGAATGACGAGATACCACGTAAAGAATTGAACAATAAGTGGTACGTTACGAAATAACTCAACATAAACAGTGCCTAAGCTTGAAAGCCAGCGATTAGGTACTGTACGTAAAATTCCGAATAAAGAACCGACAAGAAAGGCAATAACCCAAGCGCATAAAGATAAGGCAATGGTGACTTGAAAGCCAGAAATCAGCCATCCTAAGTATGTGGTGTTTCCGAAAGGGGCTTCTTGGAAGAATATCCCCCAATCCCAATCAATCGACATGATTTCACCTCCGGTGAAAAAAGAGGGGCAGGGAACGGCTGCCCCAAACTTCACTGATCTGTCTGTCCAACAGATACTTTATAATTATGTATTTTGCATCAACTGCTTATGTGTTTTTAATTCAAAGCTTTATCATTTGGTGATGCAAATAATGCTTTCATTTCATCAGAGATAGTGAATTCTAAGTTAAGATTTTTAGGTGGGATTGGTGCATTAAACCAGCGATTAAACGATTTTTCTGCTTCACCTGATTTTTGCGCTTTAGCGATGGTTTCATCAATTAACGCTTTGAATTGAGCGTCATCTTTACGCAACATGCAGCCATAAGCTTCTTCAGATTGTGGGGTTCCTACAATTTCCCACTCACCCGGTTTTTTCGCTTTAGCTCGCTCACCAGCCAGTAATGCGTCATCCATCATAAAGGCAACAGCACGGCCTGATTCAAGTGTACGGAATGAGTCTCCATGATCTTTTGCGCTGATAATGCGCATATTCATCTTTTTCTCATCATTGAGTTTGTTGAGTAACATTTCAGACGTTGTTCCTGATGTTACGACAACGTTTTTACCTGACAAATCAGCAAAATCTTTAATTCCACTGTCTTTTTTCGTCAGTAAACGTGTACCTACGATGAAAATCGTATTAGAGAAGCTAGCTTGTTGCTGACGAGCTTCATTGTTGGTTGTTGAACCACACTCAAAATCAAATGTGCCATTTTGTAATAATGGAATGCGATTCTGAGAAGTAATAGGAATGAGGCGAACTTGTAAGTTTGGTTTGCCTATTTTGTCTTTTACCGCCTGCACAATTAGGTTGGAATAGTCTTGAGAATAGCCAACCACTTTTTGTTGATTATCATAGTAAGAGAAAGGAACAGAGGACTCTCTGTGTCCAACAATAATAATATCGTTATCATTGATTTTCTTTAAGGTTCCAGTGAGTTCTTCTGCCTGCACCGCTGCTGCAGCCCCTAAGATCATTAATGATAATGCTAGTTTACGCATGCGCATAATAACTCCTGTCGTGGTAATAATTGATATTGGTGTTTTGCTTTGTGTTACTTTTTTGTTTTAATTTGTTTTGGTAATGTTAATAGATAGAACAAATAACATACTGTTGTGAAGTGCAATTTGTGAAATACGAGAGGTATCTCCCAATAAAAGAATGAAATCAAATATAGTTGATTATTTTTTTTGGAAGTTGTTTTCAATATTTAAAATTATTGTAGTAGAAACCCTATAGAAAGAAAGGTTAAAAATGAAAATTTGAGATAATGCGAAAAATAAACTAAACAGGGATTTGTAAAGTTTGTCTTAAGGAGTTGTTTGTCTGTGGATTACCGTTAAGATAGCGAGTCATATTGATGAGGAACATCTATGAGTAATTGGCGGTCAGGTCGCTGGCTAGTGGTGATAACAGTTTTGCTGATCTTGTGTTGCATTGTTCAGCGTTCATTAGGTGCCCACATCATTAGTGAGCGCTTAGCAACGGCTGTTGCTCAAACACAATACCCATTATCAACACCCATTGCCGATGAAAATAGTGCAACAGAGCGCACTTATTCACTGTCTACCTGTGAATTAAGCGCCAAATCATTATTATCTGTTCCTCCATTAACAATAGAGCCATTTTTCCATTCATGGGCGGTATTGCTATTGTTAAGTATGGCTGCCATCTATGTGTCGCGCCGGCGTAATCAGAAAAAACATCATCATCCACCTCCTCCAATCAGACTTCACCTTCATTATTGTATTTTGAGGGATTAGAAATTTCCTTTTAGCTAAAAGATTGCGCGTCTATTTTAGACGTGGCTCTATGTGTAGCGTTGTAGGAATTTTTAGGGAGTTGTTATGTTTCGTTCTTTTGTTATGGCGTTGATATTAACGCTATTTACTTTATCTACTTCTCAAGCCGCAGATACAGGCTGGTTAAC
>JAEYFY010000431.1 GCA_023454395.1 Pseudomonadota bacterium | reverse complement strand
TTAGGCCTCTTGCGATAGCCACTTTTTGTTGATTTCCCCCAGATAAAAAGCCAATAGTTTGATCCATTGAAGGGGTTTTTATATTGAATAATTTAATAAAATCACCGACAGTGAGTTGCTCTTCTTTATGATTAAGAACCCCCATACCGCGGCTAAAATAGCGCAGTGCAGTCAAAGACATATTTTCTTTTACTGACATGCCAAGCACTAAACCATCACGCTTTCTATCTTCAGAGATGTAAACAATACCTTGTTCTAATCCTTCAACCGGCTTTTTGATTTGGCAGGGTTTACCATCTAATTCAACAGTGCCATTGGTTTTGGGTAATGCACCGTAGATAATTTTCATTAACTCAGTACGACCAGCGCCCATTAATCCTGAGATACCCAGAATTTCGCTCTCATGTAATGAGAAACTAACATCGTGAACATCTTCACCACTGAGGTTAATGACATTAAGTTTGGTTTTTCCTTGAGGGATATTAATACGGGGGTATTGGTCTTCTAACTTACGGCCCACCATCATTTCAATCAGAGTGTCTTCTTTTAATGAGGCAACAGGTTTTTCACCAATAAACTGACCGTCTCGCAACACTGTCACATCATCACAAATCTCAAAGATCTCTTTTAAGCGGTGTGAGATATAAACAATGCCACAGCCTTGATCTCTTAGTTCACGAATAACACTAAACAGCGATTCTGTTTCAGTATCCGTTAAGGCATCCGTGGGTTCATCCATAATAATCACTTTGGAACCAAAGCTAAGCACTTTGGCGATTTCAACCATTTGCTGATCACCAATCGATAATTCAGACACTAAACGATGACTACTGTAAGCAAGGTTTAATCGGGCTAATAACTTATCAGCCTCTGCATACATTTTCTTCCAATCGATAGCGCCAAAAGCGCGTGTAAACTCACGACCTAAGAAGATATTTTCTGCGATGGTTAATTCTGGAATAAGGTTAAGCTCTTGATGAATAATACCTATTCCTGCTTCTTGGGAAGATTTGGGACCATTGAAAGCACAACTTTCACCTTGATAAATCACTTCGCCAGCATCTTTTTTATAGATCCCAGTGAGTACTTTCATCAGTGTTGATTTGCCTGCCCCGTTTTCACCGACTAAAGCCATTACTCGGCCAGGGTAAATTCGCAAAGTTGCACCTGATAGTGCTTTTACACCGGGGAATGACTTATCAATATCTTTAAGTTCAAGTAAAGGTTTCATATTGCCCTCAAAAAGTCACACCAGAAAACAACACAATATTGGCATAAGGCGTACATTCACCGGTTCTGATAACAGCTCTATTTTCAGTGAGTTGCTTTTTAAATGCTTCATGTGAAACATATATGATTTGAATAGGTTTCTTCTGCTCTTGTTCTAATAAATGGAGGTAAGAGATGATTTCATTAAACAGAGCAGGATTGATGGTTTTAATTTCTTCCGCCAGCATCACTGCTTCGATTTGCATTTCATGAGTAACGGTTTGCAAGACTGACATAAAGTCAGGAATACCCTGAGTAAGAGCAAGATCAATACGTTCAACAGAGGAGGGAATAGGTAATCCGGCATCTGCAATAGTGATTTTGTCAGTGTGTCCTAAACGTGAAATGACACTCGAAATAGGACTATTAAGTAATACACCTTTTTTCATGTTTCCTCCTCAGCGAAACGTTTCGCTGTCTACATAGTAGAAAAGAAAGGTGGGAAAACAAGTCTGATTTATTCAGATTGTGAGCGTGATCGAAACGTTTCGTTGGCAGGCAAAAAGAAAGAAAAATCTAACTGGTTGAATAAATTAACGCTGAATGGATTCAAGAAGGGAAGTGGTTATTTTCAGTGAATTACATAAAAATGTGATGGCTAACAAGATTGTAATAGGGCGACAATATGGGGGGTGAAGGTGTAAACCAGTATATAAAAGACAGCTTAGAAAATATATTAACCTCTCCTGTGTTTAATTAGGAGAGGTCTTTTAATCATTTTAATTCAATCAGTTATCTTGATAAGCTTTAATCGATTTCTCAATACCTGCGGCATCTAATCCTAAGTCAGATCTGATCTCTTCTTGTCCACCTTGTGGTACAAACAGATCAGGTATACCTAAGTTTAAGACAGGTACTAAGCAACGCTCTTGCATGAGTAACTCATTAACACCACTGCCAGCACCACCCATAATGGCATTCTCTTCCAGCGTTACTAACATATCATGCTGTTCAGCCAGAGAAAGGATAAGTGATTTATCAAGAGGCTTAATAAAACGCATATCAGCCACAGTTGCATCAAGTTTTTCAGCCACTTCTAACGCTTCTGGTAGTAAGGTACCAAAGTTCAAAATTGCGATGCCCTTGCCTTGGCGACGAATAATACCTTTACCCATAGGCAGTGGATTTAGTGGTTGCAATTGCGCACCAACACTAGAGCCTCTTGGATAGCGTACGGCAACAGGGCCATCTTGATAGTGATAACCGGTATGAAGCATTTGGCGACACTCATTTTCATCACTTGGTGCCATAATGACCATATTAGGAATGCAGCGTAAGAATGAGAGATCAAAAGCACCTTGGTGAGTTTGCCCATCTGCGCCCACAATACCACCACGATCGATAGCAAATAAAACAGGGAGTTTTTGAATGGCAATGTCGTGGATCACTTGGTCGTAAGCGCGTTGTAAGAATGTTGAGTAGATCGCAACAATCGGCTTATAACCACCAATAGCTAAACCTGCTGCAAAGGTAACGGCATGTTGTTCTGCGATCGCAACATCAAAGTATTGTGATGGGTATTCTTTTGAAAAACGCACCATACCAGAGCCTTCACGCATAGCCGGGGTAATCGCCATGAGTTTTGGATCGGTTAAGGCTTCTTCACATAGCCAGTCACCAAAAATTTTGGAAAATGTAGGTCGTGCATTCGGGCTTTTAGGTAATGTACCAGCTTGTGGATCAAACTTAGGTACAGCGTGCCAACTAATAGGATCACGCTCCGCAGGGGCATAGCCACGACCTTTTTTAGTCATAATATGCAGAAGCTGAGGACCTTTTAGATCACGCATATTGGCGAGTGTTTGTACTAACGCAATAACATCATGACCATCAACAGGGCCGATATAGTTGAAGCCCAACTCTTCGAACATAGTGCCTGGAACAACCATACCTTTAATATGTTCTTCGGTCTTTTTCAGTAATTCCTTAATGGGTGGAATACCAGAAAAGACTTTTTTTCCACCTTCACGCAAGGTGGTATACAGTTTGCCAGACAACAATTGTGCAAGGTGATTATTCAATGCACCAACGTTTTCTGAAATCGACATCTCATTGTCATTAAGTACAACGAGCATATCTGGTTCAATATCCCCTGCGTGATTCATTGCTTCAAAAGCCATACCCGCAGTTATTGCACCATCACCAATCACACAAACTGTTTTTCTGTTCAGCTTTTCTTGTTCGGCGGCGACAGCCATACCTAAACCAGCACTGATAGAGGTTGAAGAGTGACCGACACAAAGTTTGTCGTATTCGCTCTCTTCACGCCAAGGAAAGGGGTGTAACCCATTCTTTTGACGGATAGTATCAATGCGGTCACGGCGACCTGTTAAGATCTTATGAGGATAGGCCTGATGACCCACATCCCAAATCAGGTTATCAAAAGGGGTTTTGTAGACGTAATGAAGAGCAACCGTTAACTCAATAGCACCTAAACCTGAGGCGAAGTGACCACTTGAGCGGCTGACACTGTTAAGAAGAAATAGCCTTAGCTCATCACAGAGTTTAGGTAAACTCTCTTTTG
>JAEYFY010000398.1 GCA_023454395.1 Pseudomonadota bacterium | reverse complement strand
GTTAACCTAAATAGATAATGTAATGTATCTTGTTGTATTTATTCTGTTGCTTGCTTGAAAATAAAGTTTAAATTTATTTTAAAATTATAAAAAGCGTTTTATTTTAGAATAAATGTCGTTTATAGATAGGATAATAAAAATCTTTTTACATCATAAAAATCGGATAGACATAAATAACAACTACATAAGTTGTTTTAACTCATTAAAATTAATTATCAGAGATTATTAAATGATAGGAAATTATTAAATAAAACGATTAAGCAAAAAATAAAATAAAAAATGTATTGTATACTAACAACACTGCCACCAAAAAATGAAGAAAGATGGATATAAACAACTCAGTGAAGAGAGACAAAAAAATAGAGCCTAACTAAAAAGCTAGGCTCTATCTTAGAATATGGCGGTGAGAGAGGGATTCGAACCCTCGATACGTTGCCGTATACACACTTTCCAGGCGTGCTCCTTCAGCCTCTCGGACATCTCACCATATTGTTGTTGGATATGTACTTAACATCTCTCAACGGGGCGCTACTATATGGAAAAGGAGCATAAGCGTCAACAGCTAAATGCATTTTTCCTTTAACTTTTGTATCAAGCAGTCAAATAAAAAACAATATGCACAAATGCTAGACAAATTATGCAGTAAACCAATACGTATATAGATTGGCGTATTGAAAAAAGAATGTAGATTTTCGTTAACTGGTTAACATTCTCAACATTTTTATTAACAACTTATTCAAAGAGACTTGAAATCAGAACGTAACCCTCGCACCCTATGATAAAAATGCTGGAGGAAGGCAAAATGAATATTATTTATTATCATCCTTTTTTTGACGCAGAAACATGGATAAACGGCATGAAGGCGCGTTTGCCTGATGCCAATATACGTATTTGGGAACCTGGTGATAACGCACCTGCAGATTATGCCATGGTTTGGCTTCCTCCTTATGAAATGCTTGCAAGTCGCAATCACCTTAAAGGTATTTTTGCGTTAGGGGCGGGTGTTGATGCTATTTTAAAACAAGAACAACAAAAGCCCGGCACATTGCCAACAGGTGTTCCGGTTATGCGTTTGGAAGACACCGGAATGGGGCTTCAAATGCAAGAATATGCGATTGCTAAAGTGATGTATTACTTTCGTCGCATGGATGATTATAAACGCCAACAATCACAACGTTTATGGAAACAACTTTCAGCGCACTCTTATGATAACTTTGTGATTGGTGTTTTAGGTGCCGGTGCATTAGGTGGAAGTGTTGCGACTAAACTTGCTGAACTTGGCTTTAACGTTCGTTGCTGGAGTCGCAGTAAAAAACAAATTAAAAATGTTGAAAGTTTTTATGGTAAAGAGCAACTCAGTGATTTTCTAAGCGAGTGTAATTTACTGATTAACTTATTGCCTTATACGCCAGAAACACATGGTATTTTAAATTTCTCACTCTTTGAGCAACTTAAACCTTCTTCTTATTTAATAAATTTGGCGCGAGGTGCGCATTTAGTCGATCAAGATTTATTGGAAGCTATAGATCAAGGCTATATTGCTGATGCAACACTTGATGTTTTTGCTCAAGAGCCTTTAGCGGGAATGCACCCATTTTGGACGCATCCTCGTGTTTCTATTACGCCACATATTGCTGCTTTTACCATTCCGAATATTGCCATGGATACGATTGTTGAAAATATTCAGCGAATTGAAAAAGGAGAGGCACCTTTGGGTGTGGTTGATATGAAGAGTGGTTACTAAGTCTATTTTATTTATATTTTAATTTTAGATAATAGGCGGCAAACTTTAGTTTGCTGCCTATTTTTTTGTCTGGACTTTCAAAAAAGGTACTTTTTTTAATTTTTATATATTGTCATAAAAATCTGGTTGTAAAAAGATATCGTTTGCAGATTATCTTATTGATTATTGCTTCATGATTTGAAAACAATGAGGCATATATGACGAATAAAGTAGGGATGATTCCTAGTATACTAATACCTATAGATGTTTTTGATAGAAAAAAAGAAAAATATCCAGTAGAAGGGCTGGTTAATAGTAATAACATTTATCATAAAAACAATGATAAACAGAAAGAAGAAAAAAAATTTAGCCTAAATAATGCAAATAACTATGTATATTTAGGATCAACAAATACGCCTTTACTTAATAATATGGGGATCACGCTTTCAGATGATGGCTCCTTGACCTTAATTAAAGGCAAAACACATGACTTATTTACGGGGTTATATCAAAAACACTTTAAAGGAGGATTTAAATATAATCTTTTTAAGATAGAGTCCCAAGATGGTGACAATATGAAGTTTAAAGAGCTTTATGTTGATCATAATGGTTTTTTGATTGGAAATAAATATAACAATACAGATAAAAATACAGATAATAGTAGTGAACTCTACAAAATTAAATTTAACAAAGTAGAAGAAGAATATAGTTTAAATGATACTTCATCAAATACTATTGGTAGTAACTTTATTGTTGAATATGAAAAATATATTGTTGATGATAATCTAAAGCAAGATTTATCAAACATTAATAATGTTGTGGAATTAAAAGAAAATAATATAATTAAAATTAATCGTAAAGGATTAGATTTAACCATTAAACTTAAAGATAATGCGCTTTATGCTCAAGGATTACCTAATAAAATTGCTTCTGAAGATCAAGTTGATGGATCGAAAATAGAAATGGAAGAGTATAAAATAAAAATTCCATTAAAAAATACAGATAAAATATTAGCAATCAAACCAATATTGAATAAAGTACAACTCGTTGTAGATAAAGGGAATAAAATAAAAATATATTATCTTGACCCTTTGAATATTTTTGCGATTAAAAATTATCAATATGAAGTTACTCGTTTAAAGCAAGAACCACCTTTATCTTTTTACTCAATGATAGGTGAAAATAATTATAAAAATTATCATTCAGGACAACCATTTTCTACTCAAACAGTTGGCAATTTTAGTAGCCGAAATATCCCTTTTTTCTCTTCTTTTATTGATAATGCCCGATTAAATATTAATAAGGCTAAAGAGCAATATGCATTAAAAGAACATAAGGCAATGATGAAAAATATTGCAAAAGCTGTTGATCCTGGATTTAGAGGATTATTTTGTAATATAAAGCAGCTTATTAACTCTTCGACTTCTGCATATAACAGCAAGCCGATGGCATTAAATGGTATTAAAGAAAATATAGGGAAAAGCTATGATGTGTTAAATCGTGCTGTTAAAGGTGTAAAAAATGGTATAACACAAGGTGAGGTGATTCATTCATTAGTTAAGTCGCTAAAAGATAAGGAAAGTATTACCATTAATCACCATAATGATGTTCGAGCCTTCTTTGGTATTAATGCTTTTCAACTGCCAAATAATATAGGGGTTAACGCCTTTTTATTAGCTTCTTATGTAAAATCGCACTCTATCACATTATCAAAAAGTGAAGATAATAAGATTACTTTCTCTTTTATTAATAATAATAAGAATCTTTTGGCTGCGGGTTTATCAGCGGGGATTGGTGGATATGAAAAAAGATGGGGTTTAGGGAATGTTAACTATGGTTTTGTTACTCCTGTCATGGCAAGCGCTTTATTAAGTGCCACTTATGCTAAAAAATCTAATTTTTCATTTAGCCTTGATATTAATGAGATCCCAAACTTTATTAATCAAGGATTAAATCAAAATGAAAATGAATTAATCAATAATTCTACCCTTGAAATTGATCACGATATAAGTCTCTCGTTAGGAACTGAGGTAAGAAGTGAAGCCAGTTTTGATGTAGATGTAATGATCAATCCCAATATGGAACTCACCGTACCCAGAAATGCTATTGGTATAAACTTTATTTTAAATTTATTAAAACTAGATTTAAATCTTAATAAATTTATCGATTATGGTAAAATCGATGTGACAAAAAAAACAAAAAGTCTTGATCTCAACTTATTAGAACTTGGTGTTGATATTTATCGTGATTTAAAATTTACGCCTTCTACGAGCAATTCTGATAATGTTATTCAGTGGTATCCATTAACGTCTGTAAAAGATTTCGAATTAATGGTGAAAAAAAGAATAAATAGCTTGTTAAGTTTTACACTTTTTAAAAGTGAGAAATTAATAAGCGCAGAAAAATTAGATCAAGATAAAAAAAATATAAAGGGAATTTATAAAAGAGTATTAAAAATAAATGGATTATTAGAAAAATATCCAGAGACATATCATATTTCTAATAGTATATCTAAATTAGATAGCATCTATTTAAACTTATCATCAGATAAAAAGGCAATAAATAAATTAAAAAATAGTATTAATAAAAATTTAATGACTGCTCCATTCCAAAGTAAAGAAGATATTTTTCAGGATCAAATAACAAAAGAAAATAGACAATATAATATTGATCGTTTTTTATCCTCATTAAAGGAAAGAAAAGAGACATTGTCTTCTCAAACAAAAAATAATATGAATGAAAAATTTAAGCCTTATTTTACAGCAAATTATCAGTTAGATAAACAGGGGCGCTCACTGCGTTCTAATTTAAAAACTGAAGTAAATCATTTTGTTGAAGAGAGTAGAAATTCTGAACAGATTGATTTAAATAAAATCAAAGAAAAGCTGGATGATTTATATACTAAATATAAACAGCAGTTTACCCATGTTGAATATCAAATTGCTTCTACAGATCTTATGTCTGTTAGTGAACTTTCGTATAAAAAGAAAACATTACCGACAGGATTTGTGCGATTAGGAAATAAAAAAGCGATTATACATACTCAAGTTAAAGGGAATATTAATTATATTTATAATGAAGGTGAAGAGAGTGTGGATAAAATATCGACAAATTATTATTACTAAGCAAATCATTCATTTTACTTATTGTTAATGTGATGCAACTTATAAAATGACCCTTGTGAAAATGAGGTTTTTAAAAGCATCAATAGTGTTAAATCTTGTTTGATCTTTTATTTTTGATTTTTATAAGATTTATCTCTAATTAATTGATGTTATCGAAAAGATAAGTTTATTAAATTGTAATTCTGCTTAACTTGGTGATATAAAGTAGTTTCCCATGTTTATCAGACAATATACTTAATGAATATAGCAGAACTTCTTGAGCAAATAGCAGAGAAAGGATGGTGTGTATGGGATGATTTCCTCACACCAGAGGCTGTTCAACAACTGCGCGCTTGTTTTGATGGTGATGCACAGCAAGCGCGTATTGGTCGTCATGAAAATCGACTCGCAGAAACCACTATTCGAAGTGATAAAATACGTTGGTTAGAACCTGAAATGGGAACACCCGTTCAGCATTATTTAATGCAAATGGAGTCTATTCAACGTGCTGTTAACCGAGAATTTTATTTAGGTCTTTTTGAATACGAAGCGCATTTTGCTTGTTATGAGAAAGGCGCTTTTTATAAAAAACACCTTGATGCATTTAAAGAAAATGTCACTCGCCGTTTAACGACAGTCTTGTATCTTAATGAGGATTGGACAAAAGAAGATGGCGGTGAGTTAGTTATTTATGATTTGGAAGATAATGAACTTGCGACAGTCGCTCCAAAAGGTGGACGTTTGGTCGTTTTCCTTTCAGAGCAATTCCCTCATGAAGTACTTCCTACTTTTAAAGAGAGAATAAGTATTGCAGGGTGGTTTCGTGTGAATGGTGTAAGAGATAATTTTCTTGATATAGCCAGTTAACAAATACAATAAAATGCTGTTGTCATAAAGTCGTTTTTAATACTTTATTATAAAATTACTTTAAAAGATAAGTAGCATGGGATTAGGCGCGTTTCTTATATTAAGTAGAAGACTTAATAATAAGAGCGCGCTTTTTCTGTTTTAAGAGAACACAGATAGTAAGGTTAATATTAACAATAAAAGAGACATGACGAAAAAAGTTGATTTTCTTACCATTAAAAGCACAATAACGCGAAACTTTATGGGGTAAAAATAGAATGAATGAATTTTCGATTGTTTGTCGTCTTTTAGGCACATTATTTCAACGTGAACCCAATGATCCTATCTTAGCGCCAATTATAAAAATGATTGGTGAAGGGAAACTGAGCCAATTATGGCCATTAGAGCAAGATGAGCTATTTAACACCTTAAAAAATAGTGTTAAAGATTTGGCTATTGTTGAAGCTGATTATCAATCTCTTTTTGGTGGTGATGCGCCTGCGGTATCTGTTTATGCCCATGATTATGAAGAAATTAAAGAAGACGATATTCGTCAATTCCTAGTCACAAGAGGGATGCCTGTTACTGACAATGCAACAGACAGTTTTGGTTCTTTATTACTTGCTGCTTCATGGCTTGAAGATAATTCTGCGCAAGATGAAGTCTTAGCACAAATACAATTATTTGATGAATATTTGCTGCCTTGGGCTGGAACATTTTTAGGTAAAGTTGAAGCTCATGCAACCAGTGGCTTTTATCGTACACTAGCAGGTGTTGCGCGTGGTGCATTATCAGCGTTACGCGAAGAACTCTCTGATGATGAAGAGAGCGATGAGGCAGAAGCAGAGTAATATAAATATTTCTTTGTAAAAGCATTTTATTATTCATAAAAAAGGCAAACCATTAGGTTTGCCTTTGTCATTAATGACGATAAATATTTTTAATTGACCTTGGTGATTATTAAAGCTGGATCACGAATTTACCCGGTTTAACTTCAATTCCTTTAGCCAGTTTAAACGCAGCTGCTTCAGCACTGTTTTTTTCCGGATTAAGAACATAAACAGGATGATTATCAAAGTAAGTTGTGATTGTAGAATCTAAATAAGGTTTTAGTGCTACAACTACAGCATCCATTTTTTCTGGAGAAACTTTGTAGCTATCAATAGCCATTGATTTTATGTATATCGCCCCTTTATCAGCTTGATAAGAAGGTTGACCTGATAACGTAAGCTCCACTTTAGCGTTTGTCTTACCAAAGAATGAATTAATTGTTAGGTCGGTTGTACCAGAAAGACTAATTTTACCTGGCTCCGTGCGACCAATTTGAATGGAAAGATTGCTCAATTTAATATCAGCGGATACAACTTCATCTTCACCAATGTGTTTCTGGAGATTTATTTTGTGACTGATATAGTCATTAATAAGGTTTTCACTCACATCAAATTGCTTGAGCTGATCACATCCTGTGACTAAGCTTGTTAATACTAATATAGCTGTTAGAAAAATTGCTTTCATAAACACTCCTTGATCATTGATAACTAAAAGTTTACCCGATCTTTAAGGAGTAAGCATGGCTGTTTCTATTTTTTTACGATTAAATTGGCGATGTAATGCATAAAGTGTTATTAAACCTACCGTTCCCAGTAAGAACCAAGGCAATTCAGGCATATCAAATTGATTACCTAAATCATACATCCATCCACCACCGGTATAACCAATTGCACCACCAAACGCTAAGCCTAATCGGCTAAAGCCCATATAACTACCACGAGCGCGAGGATCAGCAAGTGATGCACTTAATGTTTCGCGTGCAGGCTCTGCCGTAATAGTACCAAGATAAAACAAGCCAATAATCAAGAAGATGCTTTGTAATGAATGGATCATACCAATAGGGAACATACTGATGCTCATTAAAAATAAGCCAGCCATTAAACGCTGTTCTAATTTGAAATGTTTCTCACTCCAGCGAGCAATAGGATAAAGCAATGTTAAAGAAAGCAGTGCTTCAATGGCATACATCCATTTTACGGCGGTTGGTGTGCCCGCAATATCATTGACGATAATAGGAAACATCAACATGACTTGAACGGATAATACAAAATAGCCTGTCAGCGTTAAGACATAACTAACAAAGCGTTTATCAATAAATACCCGTTTTAATCCTTCTTTAATTGGTGTTCGGGTTGTGGATATACGGTAAGCGGGTAATAACCAAGCATTAAATAAGGCTGCGATAACAAAAACACCCGCACCGACCCAGCAAACTAAATGAAAATCATACTGTAATAACCAACTACCGATGAGAGCGCCAATAACAGCGCCAGCGCTATCTTGCATTAATAATAAAGAATAAAAACGACCGCGCTCATAAGGCCGGGTTAACTTGATAACTAGCGCTGTACGAGGCGGATCAAATAAAGTCCCACCTAATGCAGATAAAATGCAAGATAACCAAAGTATCCAAGGTTGATCTGCCATTGCCATTAAAGCAAAACCTAAAGCTCGTAATAACATGCCTGTTATTATCATGGGTTTTGCACCAAAACGGTCTGCAATAGCGCCACCAAAAATGCCAAGACCTTGTTGCACTAATTGTCGAAGCCCTAATGCAAAGCCGACAATAACACCAGCCCAACCTAATTGTTCGACGAAACGAATAGAAATAAGCGGAAAAACGACGAAAAAACCTAAGACAACTAACATATTGTCAATTAGGAGGAAGTATTTACCCAAAGTGCGGGCTTGTGTTACCAGCGCCATTACTCACCATCAATAAGCAAATAATTTAAATAAAATAGGGGGGAATGAAATAATTTATTTCTTCAGCTATTCTGTCTCTAAATGTGCATAATTCCTAGTAAATTAAAGATGATATTTTTTTATTAAGGTTAGTGGCAGAATAAGAAGAGTTGCTTCAGAATTAGACTTATTTATATCAAAGGATAATGAGATCGTAATGTTTGGTTATCGTGGCGGAATTCCTAAAATTCGTTTTGAAACACAAAGAATGGTAATACGTTTAGCATATGAAAGAGATGCTGAAAGATTGGCTGATTATTATACATTAAATCGTCGCTTTTTAATTCCATGGGAACCCGTAAGAGATAAAACACATTATTTGCCCTCCGGTTGGGATCACCGTTTACAATATATGAACGAACTACATCGACAAGAAAGTGCTTTTCATTTTCTGCTATTAACACAAAATGAAGATGAAATTATTGGTGTTGCTAATTACAGCAATGTTATGCGTGGCGCTTTTAATGCCTGCTTCTTGGGATATTCCGTTGGTGAAAAATGGCAAGGTCAGGGCTATATGTCGGAAGCTTTAACGGAAACACTTCGCTATATGCAACGACAGCAAGGGATGCATCGTATTATGGCAAATTATATGCCTCATAATTTACGCAGTGGAAACCTATTAGCTAAACATGGTTTTGAACGGGAAGGCTACGCCAAAAACTATCTACAAATTAATCAAGAGTGGCGAGATCACGTATTAACTGCATTAACAACGCGAACATATTTTAAACGTTAAAAATTCCAAACAGCCTCTAATTGCCGACATTGGTTAGGATTAGTGCTATCAATATTAAAAGTATTCAATTTAATTAGTATTGAATTTTTTGCTGAAGCATCGCGTAATGCGAGCATTCACGAGATTTTTATTGAAAATGAAAGAAACAACAAACAGCGTTTGATTGCGATGCTGAAAAACGGTATTAAAAAAGGGCAGATAGACTCAACACTGGAGCCAGAGAAAATTGCAACATGGTTGCTAGTTATCGCAGAGGGTTCTATGGGAAGAAATATTATCGATCCTGAATTTAATGAGAGTGAGGATCAGGTTATGTTGGAAGCGATGTTGAGAAAAATGCTTACAAAGCATAAGTAGCTATTTTTTAATCGCTTTGGTTAGTCGAAGATAAGCAGAGTCAGCATATTCTTAGCTAATTGAAGATTGATTTTTCGATGTTAGAGACGGAGTATAGTCCCTTTCTTTTTATTCCATTCAACAAAAATTAGAATAACTTTATGAATTTACTTAAATCACTTGCTGCAGTGAGTTCTATGACCTTATTTTCACGGGTACTAGGATTTATTCGCGATGCAATTATTGCGCGTATTTTTGGTGCAGGTATGGCAACAGATGCCTTTTTTGTTGCTTTTAAATTGCCAAACTTATTGCGGCGTATTTTTGCAGAAGGGGCATTTTCTCAAGCATTTGTTCCGATCTTGGCAGAATATAAAAATCAGCAAGGTGAGGAAGCAACGCGTACTTTTATTGCTTACGTTTCGGGTATGCTGACGCTTATTTTAGCCGTGGTCACCGTGATTGGCATTATAGCTGCGCCTTGGGTGATTTATGTTACAGCGCCGGGTTTTAGTAGTTCGCCTGATAAATTCCAATTAACAACCGATCTATTACGGATCACCTTTCCTTATATTTTTCTTATTTCACTGGCTTCATTGACAGGCTCTATTTTAAATACTTGGAATCGTTTTTCAGTACCCGCTTTTGCACCAACGCTACTCAATGTCAGCATGATCTTTTTCGCTTTAGTGGTCGCACCTTATTGTAATCCTCCTATTATGGCATTAGCGTGGGCGGTTGTTGCTGGGGGAATATTACAACTTGGTTATCAATTACCGCATTTGAAAAAAATCGGTATGCTGGTTTTGCCGCGTATTTCATTTAAAAATAGCGGTGTTTGGCGTGTGATGAAACTGATGGGACCTGCAATTTTAGGGGTTTCGGTTAGCCAAATATCGTTAATTATCAATACTATTTTTGCTTCCTTCTTAGTTTCTGGTTCAGTTTCTTGGATGTATTATGCCGACCGTTTGATGGAATTACCGACAGGGGTATTAGGCGTTGCATTAGGTACAATTTTACTTCCTTCATTATCGAAGAGTTTTGCCAGTGGCAATACTGAAGAATATAGAAAATTAATGGATTGGGGATTAAGACTGTGCTTCTTATTAGCGCTGCCTTGTACTATTGGTTTAGCGGTATTATCTGGACCTTTAACTGCGTCTTTGTTCCAGTATGGTAATTTTAATGCTCATGATGCACTGATGACGCAACAAGCGCTAATCGCTTACTGTGTTGGGTTAATGGGGCTGATTATCATAAAAATCTTAGCACCGGGTTTTTATTCTCGTCAGGATATTAAAACGCCCGTAAAAATTGCTATTGCGACATTAATTCTCACACAATTAATGAACCTTGCATTTATTGGTAGTTTAAAACATGTAGGTCTTGCGCTCTCAATCGGTATTGCGGCATGTTTTAATGCCTCGATGTTGTTTTGGCAGATCCGCAAGAAAAATATCTATAAGCCTTTAGCTGGCTGGCCTGTATTCTTATTAAAACTTGTTATTGCGCTTGCTGTAATGGGCGCTGTATTAGCTGGAATGTTGTGGATCATGCCAAGTTGGGATAGCGGCAATATGTTAATGCGTATCTTACGCTTGTTGTTAGTTGTCGTAGCTGGAGCAGGAAGTTATTTTGTTGCGCTGTATGGGCTAGGGTTTAGACCTCGTCATTTCTCACTACGTGCTTTATAACTGATAACACGAACTCCTCGCTTTTGTATAAAAGCGAGGAGTTGCAAAATTAACAATACTTTTATCAATGTAATTCTCTTCATTTAGAACCTTCCTCTATTTTTAGACTATTTATAATGCTACATAGATCACACTTTTAGTATTTAGTTACGCAGATCTGTATATTCTTAGAAAGAGAAAAAAGTGAGAAAACAGCAAAAATATTTTTTCTCACTATTTTTTTTATTAAATTTTTTTTCCATTTTCTAAATGATTTATACAGTTTTTCGGCATCGGAAAGTGTTTTTTAATGGATATTAATAAATTTATCTAAACATTAATCATATCGAATATCTTTAGACAATTTGTTTACCCGTAGTGAGATTCTACATAAAGTAAAAAAATAGACACTATATTCTAAGTACTTACGGTTTGACGAATTATCTTTTTTTAGATAAACTCTCTTGTGTTGGATAGGTTTAAAAATTGACACATCTGTTAAATATTTCTTACTTAATGATGAGATATTGCAAATATTTCAAAATATTGCAGTATATTTTAAAACATTTGATTTTTTTGATTTAAGACATATTATTATTTCTGTATTCAGGTAGATTAACCGTGACTGTAAAGTTATTTGCTTGTTATCGTTCAGTACTACTGAAAGTGATCATATCTATTTTGTCTGCGCTTCAAATAGGTAACACGATTGCTGGGGATAAGCAGTAAACAATAA
>JAEYFY010000386.1 GCA_023454395.1 Pseudomonadota bacterium | reverse complement strand
ATATAGACTGCTGTGCTCGTGTCTGACACGGCCCTTCGGTTGCAGGTCTGCAGCGTTCGGTCGGTAATGGTGCTATGAGCAACTCAATCGTTGAGATTGAGGATACCAAATGTCTATTTGTCTTCGGCTATAACGCCGCAGACTCGCATCCTATTGTTGCTCGCCGTATTGTTAAGGCGAAAGAAAAGGGTGCCAAAATTATTGTATGTGACCCTCGTTACATCGAAACAGCACGTTTAGCCGATTTACACTTAGGCTTAAAAAATGGCTCTAACATTGCGCTATTAAATGCCATTGCGCATGTGATTATTGAAGAAGGATTACATGATAAATCTTTTATCGAAAATCACACCGAGCAATTTGAAGAATATTGTAAATTAGTTGAAAGCTATACACCTGAATCCGTTGAAGAAACCACAGGTTTAAATGCTTCAATTATTCGTGAAGCTGCACGTATGTACGCGAAAGCAGAAACAGCCACAATTCTTTGGGGAATGGGGGTCACTCAATTCTACCAAGGTGTTGAAACGGTGCGTTCACTGACTAGTTTGGCTTTATTAACGGGTAATTTAGGTAAAAAATACGTCGGGGTTGGTCCTGTTCGTGGTCAAAATAACGTACAAGGTGCGTGTGATATGGGTGCATTACCTAACACACTGCCAGGTTATCAATATGTTACTGACGAAAAAGCGCGTGAAAAATTTGCCAAATTCTGGGGCATTGAATCCATGCCTGATGAAGTGGGCTATGCGTTAAGTGAAGTCCCTCATAATATCGATCATGGCTTATTAAAAGCTCACTATATAATGGGTGAAGATCCACTACAAACAGAGCCTGATTTAGCAACCATCCGTAGAACGTTTGAAAAACTGGATCTACTGATAGTGCAAGATATCTTTATGACCAAAACAGCGTCTATTGCTGACGTTATTTTCCCTGCAACATCATGGGGTGAGCATGAAGGTGTTTATACCGCAGCAGACCGTGGCTTCCAGCGCTTCTATAAAGCGGTTGAACCTGTTGGCGATGTAAAAACAGACTGGCAAATTATCAGTCTGATGGCAACAGCAATGGGTTATCCAATGCATTACAACAATACCAAAGAAATTTGGGATGAGTTGCGTGAGTTATGCCCAATTTATTATGGTGCGACTTACGAAAAAATGGCGGACTTGGCTTATATTCAATGGCCTTGCCCAACAGAAGATAGCCCAGGTACACAATATCTGTACGATGGTGGTAACTTTGATACCCCTAATGGTAAAGGTCAATTCTTTACTTGTGAGTGGGCGCCACCAATTGACAAACTTTCTGATGAATTCCCAATGGTGCTGGCAACAGTCCGTGAAGTTGGACACTACTCTTGTCGTTCAATGACGGGTAACTGTAAAGCATTGGCGGCGTTGGCTGATGAACCGGGTTATGTTCAATTAAACACAGAAGATGCCAAACAGCTGGGTATCAAAGATCAAGAGTTAGTTTGGATACGCTCTCGTCAAGGTAAAGTTATTACGCGTGCTGCAGTCAGTGATAGACCGAATAAAGGCGCGATATATATGACTTATCAATGGTGGATTGGTGCTTGCAACGAACTGGTTGCAGAGAATTTAAGCCCCATTACTAAAACACCTGAGTATAAATATTGTGCAGTATGTGTGGAGCCAATCAAGGAACAGGCTCAGGCAGAACACTATGTGAAAACGGAATATAGCAATATTAAACGTCGTTTAAGAGAAGCCGCCGAGGGCTAATCTGACCTAATTAGTATTGTTTTTCTGCCTTAAGACCGAGTTTATTGACCTTGTGTTAGTAAGCTCGGTTTTTTTATGATTTTTTATTGTTGTCGGGTTTTTTTCTTTTCTGCTTATCGTCGAAAAATCACTTAACTTTTGTCTGAATACTCACCATGCGTTGGTTCACAATAAAAAAAGTAACATGTGACTTTTAACGTAATCCGTTTCTAAATCAAGTGGATAAATTGCTTTTTATTTAATGCCAGCGCAGGATGCTGTCATGGAAATGAGTGTAAGAAAACAACAACGAGATATCATATGAAAAAACTCATTAATGCCCTACAAGCGTTTGGTAAATCCCTATATGGCCCCGTCTTGATATTACCTATTGTCGGTTTGTATATCGCTTTAGGCAATGTCTTTGGCAATGGCAATCTTGCGGAATATATTCCGTTTTTAAATCACCCGGTTATTCAAAGTATTGGGCAATTACTTGCAAAATCATCAGTTGCTATTTTAGTTAATTTAGCACTGATTTTTGCTGTGGGTATTCCCGTTGGTTTAGCGAAAAAAGACAAAGGTTATGCAGGTTTAATTGGCTTAGTGGTGTTTGTTATTTTCACAAATGCCATGAACATTACGCTAACACTGCAAGGTAAACTGG
Organism: Pseudomonadota bacterium; assembly: GCA_023454395.1. Classification (GTDB taxonomy): domain Bacteria; phylum Pseudomonadota; class Gammaproteobacteria; order Enterobacterales; family Enterobacteriaceae; genus Proteus; species Proteus appendicitidis. The sequence goes on along the minus strand of JAEYFY010000386.1, from coordinate 1,305 downwards.
TTAGTGCAGAAGAGATGCGAGCTGCCGGCCAAGGCATGGTATTAGGTGTCCAAGTCCTCGAAATGGGCGTATTTGCGGGTATTTTAACGGGGGCAATATCAGGATGGCTTTATAACCGTTATTCAGGTCGTCAGTTTAACGGCATTATGGCTATCTACTCAGGGCACTGTTTTGTGGCGATCATCGCCATTCCATTTACGATAGCATTAGCGGTTTTAATGTGTGAAATTTGGCCTTTTGCACAAGCGGGCATTACCAAAATGGCGCTCGTTATCCATGATTCAGGCGCTTTTGGTGCGCTAATTTATGGCTTCTTAGAACGTATTCTGATCCCAACAGGATTACATCATTTAGTTTATACCCCATTCTTATATACCGAATTAGGTGGTGTTGCTGATGTTTGTGGCACAACTTACCAAGGTGCAAGAAATATCTACTTTGCTGAAATGGCATGCCCTGATGTTAAGCAACTGAGTAGCACGGTAATTTGGGATGCTCGTGGCATCGCTAAAATGTTTGGTTTAACGGCTGCTGCGGCTGCCATGATCTCTGTGGCTAAAAAAGAGAAAAAACAGATAGCGAAGGCGATTTTAATTCCGGCAGCCGCTACCTCTTTTTTACTGGGTGTCACAGAGCCTCTTGAATTTTCCTTCTTGTTTGTTGCCCCTATTTTGTTTTTAGTTCACGCCGTATTAACCGGTATTGGCATGATGTTGTTCTACTTATTAGGTGTTCATGCGATTGGTGCAAATGGTGTGATTGATTTCATTTTATATAACTTGCCGTTAGGCACTGAAAAATCAAATTGGCCTATGTATATCGTGGTGGGTTTGATTATGTCAGCGCTCTATTTCGTCATCTTTAGAACCTTGATTTTAAAACTCAATCTTAAAACACCGGGTCGTGAAGATGATGATGAAGAGACACGTTTATACAGCAAAGAAGACTACAAGAAAAAAGCAGAAGCAGGCACTGCCTCTGAAGAAACCACTCAAACTATCAATGAGTTAGGTGAAGAGATTATTGAAGGGCTAGGCGGGCGTGACAATATTGAAGTGGTTGATAATTGTTATACCCGATTAAGAGTCATTGTTAAAAATGTCGATGTAATTCATGAAGATATTTTGAAAAAAACCGGAGCTAAAGGCGTTGTACGCCACGGTAATAACGTTCAAGTGGTTTATGGATTACATGTGAAAAAAATGCGTGAAGCGGTCGAAGCCGCACTTTAATAGGAGAAAGAAAGATGACTAAATCACCCTTTATCTTAAGTATTGCAGGCGGCGGAAGCACCTATACACCGGG
>JAEYFY010000259.1 GCA_023454395.1 Pseudomonadota bacterium | reverse complement strand
TTGCACTTAACGTATGAATGCCGCGGTGAACCGCGGCATATTGTGTTAAGGCAAATTGCTTTTCATGTTCAATGACGCAAGCCGGTTTCTGAGCACTTGCGGCACTGTCGAGATAAACCAGTGGTTTCCCTTTTACTTGTTGTAAAAGGATTGGAAAATCATCTCGCGCTTTTTCAATGGAATGCGTCATAATGCCTTATTTTATACCTCTAATAAGCGCTGATTAATTCTGTCTAATACCTGCGCCTTAATCACGCTATTTTCTAGCGATTCAGTTAATTCAGCCGCAAATGCATGGATGATCATTTTACGGGCATCACTTAAAGAAATACCTCGTGAACGCAAGTAAAATAGTTGCTCATCATCAATTCGCCCCACAGTCGCACCATGGCTACATTTTACATCATCAGCATAGATCTCAAGCTGTGGCTTAGTATCGATTTGCGCTTTCTCACCCAGCAACAGATTGTTATTAGTCATTTGACCATCTGTTTTTAATGCTTGAGGTGTTACCGTGATCATACCGTTAAATACGGCTTTCCCTGCATCCATTGCAATACTTTTATGCAGTTGGCGACTCTGGCAATTTTTTTCACCATGAACCAACCATGTACGGGTATCCGCTATTTCGCCGGCTTTAGGTAATACAACGCTATTCATCGAAAGCTCTGTATTTTCACCTTTTAGTGCAGAACTTGTATGATGACGACTAAGTTTAGCGCCTAATAAGAAAGCGTAACTGTTGACACGAGCATCACGACCTATCGTCAGATCGTTATGAGCAAAATGCTGACTTACACCATTCTCAAAGCTTAATTTGATATGGTTAAAAGAGGCATTATCACCAATCGCAGCAGTTAATCTTGCCCCTGTAAAGTGACGATTTTCGCTGTCACTGCTGATATAGTGCTCAATAACTTGCATCTGCGTATTTGCACCGACATCAAGGTGAAAACGATAATTTGCGCTATTTACCTCTGCACTTTGATCACCTTGAGTAATATTGAGGATATAAAGTGGTTTATCCGCAATAACGCCCGCTTTCAAGGTAATCAACAAAGGATGTGGCGCTAAACTTTCAACTAAATGCAGGAAAATTTCACCATTTACCGCTTTAGGCAATTCACTTTGGTTATCAAGCAAAGTGACTTGATAAGGACCAAAATCTTTGCTGCTTTCTATCGGTGAAAATGTGCCATTTACCATAACAATACGATAGCAATCAAAAGATAACGCGTATTTAGCCATTAAATTTTGCACATCAAAAGCTGGCAACTGTTGATAGCGCTGGCTTAGCGTTTCTTCTAATGGCGTATAATGCCAATCTTCATGACGATAAGCCGGGAAACCGACTTTCTCGACTTGTAGCCAGTGATTACGCGCATTGAGACTATCGTCGCCTTTACGTTGATGATATAACGCTGAAAACGTTTCTAATGCTTGTTGATTACGCAGTTCAACTTGGCGCTGCTTTTCACGCTTTTCATTGAGGGTCAATAAGCCAGCCATAACCTTGTTCCTCCAATTTTTGCGCCAATGAGAAATCACCAGATTTAATGATTTTCCCCTGATAAAGCACATGTACAAAATCAGGTTTAATATAGTCAAGAATGCGCTGGTAGTGTGTTACAACAATGAAAGCACGTTTACCATCACGTAAGCTATTAACACCATTAGAAACGATTTTTAAGGCATCAATATCAAGCCCTGAATCTGTTTCATCTAAAATACATAATTCAGGCTCTAACGCAGCCATTTGTAAAATATCGTTACGTTTTTTCTCACCACCAGAAAAACCCACGTTAACTGAGCGTGTTAACAAATCTTGTGGCATATCCAGTAATTTGATTTTATCTTCAATAAAATCTTCAAAATCAAAGCGATCTAACGGCTCTTGACCACGATATTCTCTCACCGCATTCACAGACGATTGTAAGAAAAATTGGTTGCTGACACCGGGTATTTCAACCGGATATTGAAATGCCATAAAGATGCCTTCACCTGCGCGATCTTCTGGTTCTAATTCCAATAAATCTTTATTTTTAAAGGTGATTGAACCTTCATCGACTTCATATTCATCACGACCAGCAAGTGTTGCTGATAAGGTACTTTTACCTGAGCCATTTGGCCCCATAATCGCGTGAACTTCACCCGCACGAACTTGCAAATCTAACCCTTTCAGGATCTCATTGCCTTCAACACTGACATGTAAATTTTTAATTTCTAACATAATATATGCCTTCGGTATCTTTATACTCAGAATTTGGTTAATCGTTAACCGACGCTATGCTCTAAGCTGATTGCTAATAATTTTTGTGCTTCTACAGCAAATTCCAGCGGTAATTCTGAGAACACATCTTTACAAAATCCGTTTACAATCATTGAGATTGCATCATCTTCGCTTAACCCACGCTGACGACAATAGAACAACTGATCCTCACCAATACGTGACGTTGTTGCTTCGTGTTCAAGCTGTGCTGAGTTGTTCATTACTTCAACATAAGGGAAAGTATGCGCACCGCACTGCGTACCAATTAACATGGAATCACATTGGGTAAAGTTACGGGCATTTTGCGCACCAGGGAGTACTTTTACGAGTCCACGGTAACTGTTTTGGCTTTTACCCGCAGAAATACCTTTAGAGATAATGGTTGATTTGGTATTTTTGCCGATATGGATCATCTTAGTACCGGTATCTGCTTGTTGGTTGCCATTCGTTAAAGCAACCGAGAAGAATTCAGCGGTCGAATTATCCCCTTTTAAAATCACACTTGGATATTTCCACGTAATCGCAGAACCTGTTTCTGATTGCGTCCATGACATTTTTGCGTTTTCGCCTTCACAAATCGCACGTTTAGTCACAAAGTTAAGAATACCGCCTTCACTATCGCCACCAGAGAACCAGTTTTGTACCGTCGAGTATTTTACTTCAGCATCTTTATGGATAATGACTTCAACCACAGCAGCATGAAGCTGATAGCTATCACGAACAGGTGCTGAACAACCTTCGATATAACTGACGTAACTACCTTCATCAGCAACCAGAATAGTTCGTTCAAATTGACCTGTTTGAGCCGCATTAATACGAAAATAAGTCGATAATTCCATTGGGCAACGAACCCCTTTTGGAATATAGACAAAAGTACCATCAGATGCGACAGCCGCATTTAGTGCAGCAAAGTAGTTATCATGGCTTGATACAACAGTGCCTAAATATTGGCGTACTAAATCAGGATATTCTTGAATAGCTTCGCTAAATGAGCAGAAAATTATGCCATGTTCGGCAAGCTCTTCACGATATGTTGTTGAAACAGAAACAGAGTCAAAAATGGCATCAACCGCAACCGCTTGCCCTTCTCTTACAGGCACACCAAGTTGGTTAAAGGCATCTTCAACTTCTTTAGTTAAATAATCTTGCGCGGCTTGTTTATCACTTGCAACCGCTTCATTTGTACCACCAGCACAACTGCCATTAGCACAGCATGAACTGCAAGATGGCGCTGAATAATAGCTATAATCTTGATAATTAAGCGATGGATAATCTGCTTTTAGCCAATGAGGCTCTTCCATTTCTAACCAATGGCGATAAGCATCTAAACGAAATTCCAGCATCCACTCTGGTTCGTTTCTTTTTGCCGATATTGCACGCACAACCGCTTCGTTTAATCCTTTTTCTAAGGTATCGGTTGAGATATCGGTATAAAAACCTTCTTTATAGTGGTGATCGCTTAGCCATCCCTGAACTTCATCACCAATTTCAACATTGCTCTGAGACATAATCTGACTTCACTATGTTATACCCCGAAGC
>JAEYFY010000248.1 GCA_023454395.1 Pseudomonadota bacterium | reverse complement strand
AGGAGAGAGCTTGAAGTTTTTTGATTTCATAGAGTTTTCTCCGTTTATTGCTATGAGTGTGAATCAAAATAAATATGAAAATCTAACTAACACTTGAGTAGGGTCTTTGGTTTTATTGGAATTCGTTGAGTTGTAAAGCAAATGCCCCTTGGCGACTTCAATATCAAACTGTGCTTTTTGATATTGGAGGTTTAAGCCTGAACTTAGCCCATAGCCACTACGCCATCCTTCATAGTTACCGTGTTGTTGAACACGGCCAGCATCAAGACCAATTCGAGGGGTGATTGAAAATGTGTTTATCCGATAAGGATAAGAAAGCGTATTACGCCAATAGCCGCCGTTATCACCAGAAAGAGTGCTTCGATCAAAGCCACGGATCGCGTTTTTATCCGTTAAACTAAGCCATTCCACACCCGGTAAGGTGTCGGGGCTATATTGACCAAAGAAGGCGCTATTGAATAAAAATGTCGAATTCGATATAGCAAAACGACGTTGCCAATTGGCGAAAAGCTTAACTTTTGTAAAGCGATAGTCATTACCATTGCCATTAGCAACACGAGGTGATTCATCTGCACCAAACCAACCAATGGCTTTCTCAGCACTTAAATTGACGCTGATGACACCACTTGGAACAATGTGTAAATGGTTGATGCCTAGCTCCACTGTTGTCAGTGTAGGGCTACTTAGATCAAGGCGGATTTGGCTGAAGTAGTTACGTATCCGTTTATGCGTTATCTGCATATTTAAGGTATCAATCTGTTTTTGACTACGATAAAAAGCGTAATCACCCCTTAAACCAACTTGTGTGGTATCACCGGATAAGCGTACGGTACGTGTTTGTAATGCTTGATGAAATTCATACTCGGAATAGCTACCAAAAGTACTAAACGTCAATGCACCATAAGGTAAAGAATAGAGTAGGGTGTAAGCACGATTAAAACGAGTATTGGGATTATCAGTGGTAATGCTGGCATTTAAGCTAACAAAATCAGATAACCCTAATGGGCTGTCTAAGCTTGCATTTGTTCGAACTAACCAGCGCCCTGAGTTTTTTTGCCCGTAACTATCACTTGAAATGTTTAAGTGCCACGGTGCTTGTCGCTGATTGGTGAGCTGAATAATAGAGCCACCTAATTGCGTGCCAGGCAATATATCTAGTTTAACTTTATTCGATTGTAAGCGGTTTGCTTGATCTAGCCCTTGGTCCAATTTGGAAAGTTTAAGAGGCTCGCCTTCAACATGAGGGAAAAGTAATGCAGTGTTAACGCCTCGATCGCCACCTTCTATTTTTTCAATAAAACCTTCAATAACATACAACCCAAGTTGTTGCTCTTGATTCGGACGTAAAAACTGGACTCTGGCAGTAATATAACCATGTTGAAGATAGCGTTGAGTTAACTCTTTAATTAAACGGTTAACGTCAGCACTTTTTATACATTGCTCTGGTAATGGTGTTAAGGAATCAAGATCTTTTTCATTAAGTAAAGTAATTCCTTGAACATAAACTCCATTAATAGGTAAACAATGTTCTGATTCAGTAATAAGTGTAGGAGTAGGTGAAACCTCTAATGCATTTTCTTGAAGTTGTTGATAGCGATTTTGTTCAATAAGTTGATTTATTTCACGTTGGCTATCTTGTAATGCGCGCCGCGATTCTCCCATCGAACCTAAATAACCGGCGTCATTTGCTGTTAATCCACTGGTCGAAAACCCACTTAATAGTGTTAATAAAATAACTTTTTTTCTCATTTTACCTCAATAGAAAGGTATTAATTCAAATATAAATAATATTGCTTAAATATAGAAAGGTAATAATTAATGTTTTTATATTATCGTTAATTTTAGAATAATAAATACCGGTTACTCTCAATATGAAAAGAAATTAAAAATCGATGAAATAAAGATAAATTTTTATCTGTTTCGATATTAAATATCGACATAACTGAAATGATTTATATCTCAAATGGTATTACTTAAACAAATGATTCATTTGGATGGCGTCTAGTGTATTGATTTTCATAGTTATAATATTCTATGTTACTTTTTCTTTTTGCTTAAATTAACACCGATTTAGCAATGTTAATTAAGATTTTTTCATTTTTTATAAAGAGAAGATAAATAATGAGAGGAGATTCGAAGATATAAAAACAGAGTGCTAATTAGCTTTTCATTTGTTGTTTATAAGTTTATTAATGTTTTATTCTGGAATGAATATTTCATGAATTGTTATTTCATTTTAATGAATAAAATAGGCATTGGAAAAGTAAAAATATGGGAGGTTTATTGTTAAATTATTAATCATGATAAAAAGTGTGGTTATTTAGAGGCAACTTTGATGCTGTAATAATTCAATATAAATACATGTATTACCACTTAGTAGTATCAATAAAAATTTAAGTTATAAAAAATAGTTTATTAAAGATTGAAGTAAGTGATAGTGATCACGTTAATATATCATTTATTATAAATAGTGTGATTATTGTCCAAAATATACTATTGTTATATTACTAATTGTGTTTAACTGTTATATAAATTAGCGTGTAAATTGTACTATTTCCTGACTATAAGGGTTAAAGTATGTTCTCATCATTTAATGTTTTGATAATATTAAGAGGTTTCTTCAGATTGAAGAAATGGTTTAATATTGATTCTGAACTCGC
>JAEYFY010000246.1 GCA_023454395.1 Pseudomonadota bacterium | reverse complement strand
TGGCTCAATACGTTTATAGTATGTTGCGTGTCGGGAAAATTGTCCCACCTAAGCGACATATCCTTAAAAACATTTCACTCAGCTTCTTCCCGGGCGCGAAAATTGGTGTGCTTGGTCTTAATGGTGCCGGTAAATCAACATTACTACGCATCATGGCAGGTATTGATACTGATATCGAAGGTGAAGCACGTCCACAACCGGGTATTAAAATTGGTTACTTACCACAAGAACCAAAATTAAACCCAGAACATACAGTACGTGAAGCCGTTGAAGAAGCCGTTAGCGAACTGAAAAACGCATTAAACCGCCTTGATGAAGTTTATGCGGCTTATGCCGATCCTGATGCTGATTTCGATAAATTAGCAAAAGAACAAGGTCAGTTAGAAGCGATTATTCAATCTCATGATGGTCATAACCTTGAAAATCAATTAGAGCGTGCAGCAGAAGCACTGCGTTTACCTGAATGGGACGCTAAAATTGAAAAACTTTCAGGGGGTGAACGCCGCCGTGTTGCTATCTGTCGTCTTCTGTTAGAAAAACCAGATATGCTGTTATTAGATGAACCCACTAACCACTTAGATGCAGAATCTGTGGCTTGGTTAGAGCGCTTCTTACATGATTATGAAGGTACTGTTGTGGCGATCACCCACGACCGTTACTTCCTTGATAACGTAGCGGGTTGGATCTTAGAACTTGACCGTGGTGAAGGTATTCCATGGGAAGGTAACTACTCTTCATGGTTAGAGCAAAAAGATGCACGTCTTGAGCAAGAAGCGGCAACCGAAGCGGCTCGCCATAAATCTATTCAAAAAGAACTTGAGTGGATCCGTCAAAATCCTAAAGGTCGTCAGGCAAAAGGCAAGGCACGTCTTGCTCGTTTTGAAGAGCTTAACAGCGTTGATTATCAAAAACGTAATGAAACCAGTGAACTCTTTATTCCACCTGGACCACGCTTAGGCGATAAAGTGTTAGAAATTAATAATCTAACAAAATCTTATGGTGATCGCGTTCTGATTGATGATTTAAGCTTCTCTATTCCTAAAGGGGCGATTGTCGGTATTATCGGTCCTAACGGTGCAGGTAAATCAACGCTATTTCGTATGATCTCAGGTCAAGAACAACCCGATTCAGGCACCTTAACACTAGGTGATACTGTTAAACTAGCATCGGTTGATCAGTTCCGAGACAGCATGGACGACAGTAAAACTGTTTGGGAAGAAGTTTCAGGTGGCCAAGACATTATGCGTATTGGTAACTTTGAAATTCCTAGCCGTGCCTATGTTGGTCGCTTTAACTTTAAAGGTGTTGACCAAGGTAAACGTGTTGGCGAACTTTCTGGTGGTGAGCGCGGTCGTTTGCACCTAGCGAAACTGCTACAAGTTGGCGGTAACATGTTACTGCTCGATGAACCAACCAACGACCTCGACGTTGAAACTTTACGTGCATTAGAAAATGCCCTGTTAGAGTTTCCTGGTTGTGCAATGGTTATCTCGCATGACCGTTGGTTCCTTGACCGTATTGCCACTCATATCATTGATTATCAAGATGAAGGTAAAGTGGAATTCTTCGAAGGTAACTTTACTGAATACGAAGAATACAAAAAACGTACATTAGGCAACGACGCTATTCAGCCTCGTCGTATGAAGTACAAACGTATGACCAAATAATTAAAATTATTTTTCTTACGACCAAAAATAAAAGCAGAGATTATTCTCTGCTTTTTTATATTTAATTAGCTTGAAATTTAATAAATAATTGTAGAGCAATATTAATTAACTTTCTTGCCTATAATCAAATGTTAAAGGCGCAGTAAATGAAATACGACCATCAACTAAGCGATAGCTTTCAGGTGCTGGAAATGGCGAAGCACGTTTAACTGTATTTAACGCTTCCCTATCAAGAATGCGATTACCTGATGATGTTTCCACTTTCGCATCTAATAATTCCCCTTTAGCATTTAACACAATAGAAACTTGTGTCACTCCTGTCGCTTTAAAACGTATTGCTGTACGTGGGTAACGTTTATACATTTCAATATGACTATGTACTAAACTTTCCCAGCCCATTTGTCCACTCACCGACGAAGAGGATAAGCTATTAAATTGTGCACTGCTGGCCGTATTAGCGCCAGAAACTGGCGCACTTGTCACTTCCGATGGTGCTTCAGAGACAGGAAGATCATCAGGCACTTTTACTGCCACAGGTTTCGGCTTCACTACGGGTTTGACTTTTGGCTTTTCGGGAATACGTTCATAAGTACCGTGTTCAACAACGGGCATTTTAGGTAAATCTAATACTTCTTTGACTGGCTCTGGTTCTGTTTCTGCGGGTTCAGGAACAGACATCACTTTTTCAGGGCCGATAGGAACATCTTTTGTTTCTACCTGAGCCAGTTGATAAATACCAATATCCATTGTCATCGCGGGTGGTAAAACGCCATAGCGCTCATCTTTAGATGTTATCCAACCAATAGCGACAACGACTAATGTTGCATGAAATAAAATACTGGCGGCAAATCCACCAATAGAAAATGACCTACGGCGTGAAAAAGTCGCCGACATACTACTCATAATTCTTGCCTCTGATTTTCTTTCTGATGAATTATAGGCATAATATAAACACAAATGATATTGCTTATTATTAATAATACAATAAAAAATTAGCTTGATAATTATCATAACTTGTTCGCATAAGAAGCAGTAAGAGCTTATTATTTCACTCTTTTTTAGACACCAGAGATTATGGCTAGCGATAAATCATTGGCACAAAAAATTAGTTGTGCCTATCAATCAACCTATGGACAACTTGTGCGTTTTTTCCACAAACGTACGGGTAATTACCATGATGCAGATGATTTGTCTCAAGATGTGTTTACACTATGGCTAAACAGAAAAGAACAAACACCTGTGCAAGAACAGCGTGCTTTTCTGTTTAAAATAGCGAACCACGTTTTGATTGACCATTGGAGAAAAAATCAAAAGCAAAAAGATATCTATCAGGATGATTGTGAATTAGATGACGCCGCTCAAAGTTATACCACGGAGCTTGATCCGGGATATGTTCTTGAGCATCAACAGCGTTTAGATCTACTTAGCGAAGCAATTGAAACATTACCTCCACGCCGTCGAGAAGCATTTATTCTTTATCGTTTTGATGGACTATCACAAAGCGAAATTGCAGAGCAAATGGAAATCTCAATCAGCATGGTGGAAAAACATATTGCGGCTGCCCTATTACATTGCAAAAGATATGTCGATGCAGGAAAGGAGAAATGCACGAATGATGAGTAAGCCGGAAAAAAATATACCGGAAACGAGACCTCACACAGATGAGGACGCAGACTCCTTTTTTTTGGAGACTGATGATGAATTACTCCATGGTTCGACTGATGAGCAAGCCGCCCTTTGGTTCACCCGGCAACACAGCCAAAGGATGAGCCCTAAACAACGTCAAGCATTTAAAGTGTGGATAGAAAATGATGTAAACCGGCAAGCGTATCAAGATATTGCGGGTATCTGGCGTCAATGCGATGCATTACCACGACCAACAATAGCCACAATTGAAAAGAAAAAACGCGCACCTTGGCGACCGCTGATCCACACCACAGCAACTCTTTGTTTACTCACCGTTTTATATCTTCCTTATAGTCATTTACCTGCATTACTGATGGATAATATGACACTTGCAACCAGTGACTTACCGAAAGAAATGACCTTAGCTGATGGCTCTAAAGTCTATTTAGACAGAAATACACAGGTAAGAGTGGCTTATGTGCAAGAAGAAAGACGATTATGGCTAGATAAAGGACAAGCTTACTTCAAAGTAAAATCAAATCCGTATCGCCCTTTTTATGTTCATGCTGATAGCCGATTAATTAAAGTGGTTGGTACCAAATTTGAAGTCAGTCGTTATGATAACAATCAAATTAACGTTGCTGTACATCAAGGGATTGTCGAGGTAAAAGCCACACCAAAATCTTCGCCAGCCTATTTGTATGCTGGCTCTCAAGCCACCAGCAAGTTAACCAGTGATAGTTTTGTTATCTCTTCGGTCAATGTTGATTCCGTGGGAAGTTGGCGTTTTGGTCAACTGCATTTCTTTGAGCGCCCATTGAATGAGGTGATAACCAAACTCAAACCTTATCTTGATATCAATATTCAAATTTCCTCTCCTGAAATTGCCAAAATGAAAGTCTCAGGGATCGCGAATATAAATGATGCCAAAGACTTTATTACCGCAATTCCACTTATATTGCCGGTTAATGTTGTTTTTACCGATAAAAATAATGCGTTAATTATCAACAAGTAAAAATAAATATGAAAAATATTCTTTTTTACAGGTGAGGATAATTCTCATTTCACCCTCTTCCCTAGTAACAACAATTATTAAGTTAGTGAATGGGATTGGTGAAATGAAAATGAATAACAAAAAAGAGGCTCTTAAGAGGTCTCTGCTAGCGTTGCTAATAAGTACCACTATTGCCGCACCTTGCGCTTATGCATCTACAGTTTCTGTGGCGTTACCAGAACAGTCTTTAGCTGATTCATTAAGTGCCATTGCAAAACAAGGGCAAGTACAAATTTTATTTGATGCAAATTCGGTTAAAAACCTACGTGCTCCAGCACTTTCAGGTCAATTTGAAACCCAAACCGCATTACAAAAAGTCTTAATTGGTAGTGGATTAGAAATTATTCCACAAGGAAGTGGATTTGTTATTCGCCCTCTAGCAACGGCTAACAAGATTGTTATTCCTGAAGTTAGAGTCACAGGTGTCGGTAATGCTTATCATCCAGCTACCGATGTCGTTTCCGCACCGCAATACATCACCGCAGAAGAGATAAAACAGCGTAATACAGGTGATGGAAACGTTACTGACTTACTAAAAAGTAACCCTGCTGTTCAATTTTCCAATAACGACAGCACCTCAATGAATCAGGGTGAAATTAAACCTTCTCGTATTTCTATTCACGGCTCTAGTAGTTATCAAAACTCTTACAAGCTTGATGGTGTAAGTTTTAACAATGACTTTGACCCTGCAAAATCAGATTTAGGTGAAACCAACACACGCATTAGTAGTGACGAACAAGGGATGTACCTTGATAGCCGCCTAATTGATAGCGTAGCCGTTTACGATAACAATATTCCTGTGGAATTTGGCGGATTTACGGGTGGCACCGTTGAAGTACAAAGCCGTCGTTGGTCTGGTGAAACACACGCCAACGCCTATTATCGTACAACTCGTTCAAGCTGGAACAATATTTTCACCGATCCAAAACTAAATTTTGATACTGCAAATAATGATTTCAGTAATCCAGCCCGATTCCAGAAAAAATACGATAAACAAAACTTTGGTGGTTGGTTTGAAACAAGCTTAACAGACAATACTGGGCTTATTTTCTCTGCATCTCGTCGTGAATCAACGATCCCAATGATGATTAGCTCTGAAGGTGGAGTGATCCGTCATCCTGATGGTGAACTGGAACAAGTTGAGCAAACACCTCATTATAAAGATCAAACCCGTACCTCAGATAACTATTTTATTAAATATTCTTGGGATATTTCAGAAAAGCAAACTTTTGATTTATCAAGTAATATTGCCAGATATAAAAGCTATTTATTCTCCGGCTCTGTCTATAACTCAGGTTATGACAACGAACATAATGGTTTAAGTTTTACCGCACTTTATAAACATCAGCTTGATCTTGGTTCATTAGAATTAACGGCAGGTTATCAAAATCTGGAAGATAAACGTTCTAACGATCAAGACGAATTTGTGACCATCAAGGACTACACCGATTGGAAAAATCCACAGCAGATAAGTAGTGGTGGTCAAGGTGATTTGAAGAGCAAACAAGAAACCTATAACGCCAAAAGTATTATGCGATTTAATCCTGTTGAATGGGGTGCTGTAAGCCATCAGCCAACCACAGGATTTGAGATCAGCCGTACTAAAGGCTCTTATATTCGCGATAAAACCTACTACAACTATACCTATACTGGCTCCACTTGGGATGATCAGTGGATGGGTTCATTAGAGCAAACAACACGTTTCCTTGCCGGTACACATGATGCTTCGTATACAAACTATTCGATTTATCTTGATGATAATATCCAATATAAACGTTTAACGTTGCGCCCAGGTATTCGATTAGATCGTGATGATTTTGTTCAAAAAAACAATATCGCTCCTCGTTTAAGCGGAACTTATGATATTTGGGGCACTGGTAATACTTTAATTATTGGTGGTGTAAACCGTTACTACGGTCGTTCCATGCTGACTTATGCGCTTTATGGCGCACAGAATGCGGGCTTACAACACTGCTATTACTCTTGTGATAACGACAATCCGAATGATTGGGAAAATCGTACTGACTTTGAAGGCGTCGATTCGCTAAAAACACCTTATAACGATGAAATTACTTTAGGTTTACAACAAGAAATCGCATCCACGACATGGCGTTTACAATATGTTCATCGTGAAGGTCGTGACGAAGTGCGTAGTGATACCAAATATCCAAATGACAAAGATAAAATAAGAATTCGTCAATTTAATAACAATGGACGCAGTACTCACGATACCGTAACGCTTTCTGTGAAAAATAGTCAGCCGTGGGAATTAGCGCAAGCTGACCATGTTTTTAATGCTTCTATTAGCTGGCAACAAAGCAAAACGAATACACCTAAAGATTCTGGCTATGCCAACTTCGATCCTAGTGTACAAGGAATGAACTACGACAAAGTGTGGTATGACGGAAAAATCATCAATGCAAAAGACTTACCTTCTGGCAACTTTAACTCACCATTAAAAGTCACGGCTGAACTCACTAGTGTTTGGGATGATTTAGATCTGACTTGGTATAACCGCCTTCAATGGAATGGCGCTCGTTCACAAGCAGAAAAAGCCAATAATGGTTCCCCAAAACCAAGTGAATATGGCCCATTATTTGAATACAAAAAACGTAATTACAGTAGCCGTTTTACTTGGGATACCAAACTGGGTTGGAAACCTGAATTTGCTTATGGTGTAGGTATTTCTGTTGAAGTAAATAACGTCCTTAACACTAAAAATGTGTCTGACTACTTCACTTACCAAGATAAAGATTACAAATCGTATGAACCAGGTCGTCAGTTCTGGTTACAAGTCAGCTACGACTATTAATAAATTGACGAAGTTAATGTGAGCAACCAAGTCGATACACAATAAAAATATGACCAATAAGCAATGAAAACAATAAAACAATTTTTCTATTTAGTTTCACCTTTTTGGGGGCGGCGTGCCGCCCTTTACTGCTGGTTTCTATTGATTGTCTCGTTAACCTTAACCCTGTCATCGGTTTGGTTTAACGTCAAAATGAATGAATGGAATGGCAGTTTCTATAACGCATTACAACAACTTGACGGACAAGCGCTATACAAACTCCTTCAACAATTTGTCATTATTATTGCAGGGTTAATCACTGTCGTGGTCATGGGCGATTTTTTACGCCAAAAAATGGTTATTCGCTGGCGAGAAGGCATGACAGAGCAAGTCCTCGACCGCTGGTTATCGAAAAACAGTAAACACTATATGTTAAGACTGACTTCTCAAGAGCCTGATAACCCGGATCAGCGTATTGCAGAAGATATTCGTTTACTGATCGAATCAACCATGCGTTTAACGGTGACATTTTTACACTCGTTACTCACACTTATCTCTTTTGCCACCATTCTTTGGTCGCTGTCTGGCGCTATCTCTTTCACCTTAGGCGGTAGCGAGTGGACAATTCCCGGCTATATGTTCTGGGCTTGTATTATCTATACCATTATTGGGATCACCATTACGCAGTTTATTGGTTCGCCATTGCGTAAAATTAATATGGATAAACAACGCAAAGAAGCTGATTACCGTACTGCGCTTATCACTCGCAAACAACATGGCGATGCGATTGCAGGTCAACGTGGTGAAATGAGTGATCGTAATGAATTAATGGGTCGCTTTTTAGGGGTTATTCGTAACTGGAATAGCCTTATCCGCTACGAAAGAAATTTGGCTTTCTTCACTGTGGGTTATCAACAAGCGACTGCAATGGCGCCCATTATTTTTGCCCTCCCTAAATTCCTTGCTGGCGAGTTAATGCTAGGGGGATTAATGCAATTAAGACAAGCATTCTCTAGTGTTGCAGGCGCATTAAGCTGGTTTATTTTCTCTTATAAAGAGATTGCCGCATGGCAAGCAACAGTAACCCGTCTTTATAATTTCGTGGTACTTTTAGAGCACGATCATGAGTCAGAAGTCGCTGATTTAAATGATAAACAGACTAAATTGAAAGCTAATCTTTCTCTATTTATGCAAGATGATAGCCTGTTAATCCAAGATATTAACTTCTCGGTAAAAGCGGGTGAATTAACCGTTATCGAAGGTTGTTCTGGTTTAGGTAAATCAACACTGCTTAGAGCATTAAGTGGACATTGGCCTTACTTCAAAGGGGAAATTCAACGCTCGCCAAATGTGTGTTGGATCCCACAACGTATGTATCTGCCTTTTGCGCGTTTAGATAGTTTGCTCGCTTATCCTTGTCAGCCTAATCAATTCTCCACTAAAGAGTACGAAGATGCGCTTCATTTGGTGGGCTTAGACAAAATAAAAAATCAACTTTCACTCGAAACTGATTGGACAACACGCCTATCAGGTGGTGAGCAACAACGTCTTATTTTTGCCCGTTTATTACTCAATAAACCGGAGCTTATTTTATTAGATGAAACCACATCAGCCCTTGATGAGCAAAATGCGTTAAACATGTTGACGTTGCTAAAACAACATCTGCCAACCGCGGGGATTGCCTTAGTCAGCCACCAGCGCTTTACACATGTGATTGCAGATAATGTGCTTTCATTAAAAGCCCCTACCGTATCCTCCTCTCAACCTGTTGGAGCTACCGAATATGTATCGTAACTTACTGATTGTTTCAGTCAGCCTTTCACTTTTAGGATGTGCTGCAAGCACCCCTAATCAAAATGACAAAAATACGCTACTACTGCGCCCTGATGTTCGCCATTTTACGCTAGATAATGGGTTAGACGTCTACTTACTGCAACGTCAACAAACCGGCGTTGAAATGCGTCTATTAGTGAAAAGCGGTTCTGTACAAGAAGATGAAAAGCAACTTGGTTTTTCACACTTTACAGAACATATGGCGTTTAAAGGTACAACTCATTTTCCGGGTACAACGGGCTTTAAACAACTTGAAAGCCTAGGCATGAAATTAGGTAGTCACGTAAATGCCGCAACAAGTTTAAATGCGACAACGTATAAACTGTCACTCCCAAATGCAAACCCCATCCAAATTAAAACAGGGCTAAAAATCTTATCAGACTGGGCATTTGAAATGACATTTGACCCTATTGAATTTGATAAAGAGCGTCCTGTTATTGTTGAAGAATGGCGTTTGCGCCAAGGTATTGGTTTTCGTATTAATCGCCAGTTAGAAGAGTTACGTTATTACGGTAGTCGTTATCTTAATCGTGATCCTATTGGCGATCTCGACATCGTTAAACACGGCGATGTGAAAGATGCGAAACGTTATTATGATACTTGGTATCAACCAGAAAGAATGGCTTTAGTGCTGGTGGGTAACTTTAATCAAGGCGATGCTATCGCGGATATTAAACAACTATTTAACGCTAAAAATAGCGAGAACAAAGGGATTGACGATCCATCTTGGCACAACTTTATCGATCATAAAGATTTACTCGTTAAAACGATTTTCGATAAAGAGCAAGGCTCGCGTATTTTGCAATTTACCTTGCAACGGACTTTGCCTGCCCCTTTAAATAGCCGCCAAGGTCAATATGAAGACCTAATGGATTCATTATGGCTATCGATTTTAAATCAACGCTTCTCAACTATCGTCGATAATGGCTTGATTGCGTCTATTAGCGCTAATGCGCAAGGTGCAATGTTAGATTCTCGTCGCTCACAACAATTGATGATTGCGCACCCTAAAGGGAATGACTACCAAGGTGCATTAGATATCTTATTGACTGAAGTTCAGCGTTTAGCGTCTGTTCCTGTGACTCAAGAAGAGCTAGATAATGCACGTAACGCCTTGTTAAAACGTTTAAGTCAACAAGCTGCGGGCGAAGAACGTTACGAGCACGATTATTTAGCCAACCAAATCACGACTGCCATTGAATTGGATATGCCAATTCAAACAAAAAAACAGGCATTAAATTTAAGCTATCAACTCATCAATAAAGTGACGCCTGAAACGCTTGAACACTATTTTGCGCAATACCTAAAACAAGCATCACCACGCGTTGCTGTGATTGGCCCTGATAATGATGCTAAATTGTTTAATGCCACTAAAGCCACACAACGCTGGCAAGAAATTAGACAATCAAACCCAGGCGCATTTACGTTAAAAACGCAAGCTGTTGTATTAGATGTCAAACCTGAACTCACAGGTTCTGTTGTTTCAACACAATCACTGCCCATTGAAAAAACACAACAGTGGACACTGAGCAATAACGTAAAAGTGATTGTGAAAAATGACAGTTATCTCAAAGATAATATTCAAGTTTCACTGCGTATTCCGGGTGGTTCATCCCTTGAAACCAATCAAAGCTTAGGCATGGTGCAATGGGCATTAAAATTACCTGAAGCCAGTGGATATGGTCATTATAATGCGCGTGAATTGGCGTTATTTACCAAGCAACACCAAATTAATTTACGCCCTTATAGCGAACTGTTATTCCACGGTTTCCGTGGTGAAGCACCAATTGATGAATTGGAAACTTTACTCACGTTAATGCACTTAAAAATCACGTCACCGCAATTTAATGGCGAGAAATTAGAGCAACAAAAACAAGCGATGGCATTAGGGATCTCAAAAACACCTGTTGAACGCACCTTCTTAGATAATATCAATAAAGAAAGCTATCAAAATGGCGATCGTTTAGTGATTTCGCCTCAAGGTGCTTGGAGACAATTTACTGCCCAACAATTACAGCAAACCAACCAAATGATCTTAGGGCAACCGGCTGATATGACCTTAGTTATCAGTGGTCCTATCAATCTAAATCAAGTTAAACCTCTTGTTGAACGTTGGATTGCAAGTCTGCCAACGCGTTCAGAGCAACGCTTATTTTGGGCAGATCCCGCTATTAATCCTAAACTTACCTCGTTTAGTAAAACATACCCTATTGCAAGTAGCGATAAGAGCATGATTAGCATTCAGTATGCGGCACCGGCTCAATGGTCACAGCAGCAAGTATTAGCGCTAAATTTACTTGATACGGTGATCAGTCAACGCTTAAGACTCAATCTGCGTGAACGTGCCGGGGGCATTTACTCTCTTGGTTTTTCTGAAATGTTAACGAAAGTCCCGACAAGCTACTATACCGGCCGTTTAAACTTTACGGCATCACCTGAGCGTGCAGACGAATTAATTACTCTTGCTCGTAAAGTCGTGAATGAAGTTAAACAGTCAGGCATTACAGATAAAGAGTTACAAGAGGCTAAAAATATCTGGCTAACTGAAAATTCACAGGTAAATGACAGTGCAAGCTATTGGACGGATGCTCTGGCTCAAGTTGCAACTGATGATCAACAGTACCAGCGTTTACTTACTGATCCTGCCATTATAAAAACATTAAGTGTTAACGATATAAACCAAGTAGCTCGTCAATGGCTAGGTGAGAATGAAAAGGTCTTTAAGTTAACGCCACCGAATCAAAAATAAACATGACTTTAGTTTATAAACGATAATTAACTACGTTATCGAAAACAAAACGCCCAGTTTAAGATAAAACTGGGCGTTTATTCATCAATTTTAATCAAGTTATAACAGCAACATTCAAATTCATTGATTATTAAATTTATTAATCTTTTTTAACAGCAAAACGACCACTGCCTAAAAACATAACAGCAATCGCGGCAAATAGATAAAAGCCCGCACTTTCTGGCGCCCATCCCCCAGTTTTAGGGTTTAATGCAAATAGATCACCAGAATGAACCATCAATACAGCAACAAACATTGTACCTGCTAAAACAAGTGCTGACGCACGAGTAAATAAACCGATAATCAGTAAAATAGGGGCAACCACTTCCCCAATCACTGTGCCGTAGGCAATAAAGGTAGGTAGATTAACATTAGCTAACATCCCCTGAATACCTGCTAATCCGCCCGGTTCCATTTTATGAAGCCCATGTAATAACATTAAAACCCCAAGAGAAACACGTAATACCAATTTACCTAAGTCAGAACAGTCAACAAGTTGATTAAATTTATTAATCATAGCGTCTCCAAATTCAAAATAGTGATGTGTGTTTTTAATACGTATTAATAGGTACACTACATTATATGATGAAATATTATGAATGAGTGTGATTTTTATTATCACTATTTGTTCTCATTAACTAATCACTTAGATTATTATTGCTTTATCGCCCTCTACTCACCTTTTCCATGATTAAGATCACAACTTATTAACATAATAAACTCTTAATCACTCACTTCTCGTTATGCTAATAGATATCTCATCTGACCAGTATAAAAAGGGTATCCGATGGCACATTATTCTCATCTATTTTCGCCTCTTGATTTAGGGTTTACCACACTTAAAAACCGTATTCTTATGGGATCGATGCATACTGGGCTTGAAGAAAATCCGAATGACGCCCCAAAACTTGCACAGTTTTATGCCCAAAGAGCCGCGGCAGGTGTTGCATTAATAGTGACTGGCGGGATCTCTCCCAATAAACAAGGGGTGTTATTGCCACATGCCGCAACCTTGATGTCTGAAAGCCAACTAGCCACTCATCAACTTGTTACTGATGCGGTTCATCAGCAAGGAGGTAAAATTGCATTACAGATATTGCATACCGGTCGTTATAGCTACCAACCTAATTTAGTTGCACCTTCAGCCATTCAATCGCCAATCACCCCGTTTATGCCAAAAGCCATGAGCCGTGAACAAATCAAACAAACCATCAATGATTACATTCATTGCGCTCAATTGGCACAAAAAGCAGGCTATGATGGTGTAGAAATTATGGGATCTGAAGGCTATTTAATTAATCAGTTTTTAGTCAGCCATACTAATCAACGAGATGATCAATGGGGTGGAAATATTGAAAATCGTTGTCGTTTTGTGCTACGTATTCTTGAAGGCATAAAAAAAGCCGTCGGTGAGCAGTTTATTATTATTTACCGTCTTTCTATGTTGGATTTAATTAAAGATGGCTCAGATGCATCAGAGGTACTTTACCTTGCCAAAGCCGTTGAAAAAGCCGGTGCTACCATGATCAACACGGGGATCGGCTGGCACGAAGCACGAATTCCAACGATAGCCACCATGGTACCAAGAGGTCAATTTTCAAATGTAACACGCGAATTAATGGGAAAGGTGAATATCCCACTGATTACATCCAACCGAATTAACACACCACAAACCGCAGAAGCTATTTTAGCTGAAGGCTGTGCTGATATGGTCTCAATGGCTCGTCCTTTTCTTGCTGATCCTGAGTTTGTACTTAAAGCACAGCAGGGACGTGAAGACGAAATCAATACTTGCATCGCTTGCAATCAGGCATGCCTTGATGAAATATTTTCGGGGCAAACCGCCTCTTGCTTAGTTAATCCTTTTGCTTGTCGAGAAACAGAACTTTTAGTTATTCCCACTCTACAGCCTAAAAAATTAGCGGTTGTCGGAGCGGGTCCTGCGGGTTTGTCTTTTGCTGTTATGGCAGCGAAACGAGGTCATCATGTTACGTTGTTTGAAAAAGAAGATGTTATTGGTGGACAACTGAACATTGCCAGCCAAATTCCGGGGAAAGAAGAATTTCAAGAGACATTACGCTACTTTAAACGACAGCTACAACTCACCGGTGTGATTGTTAAAAATAATACCGAAGCCACCCCTGAACATCTTGAAAACTTTGATGAAGTCATTTTAGCGAGTGGCGTTAAACCTCATATTCCTGAGATTGAAGGGCTTGATGCTCCCATTGTAAAATCTTATCTCGACGTTCTTAAACACCACCAACCCGTAGGTAAAAATGTTGTCATCATGGGGAGTGGCGGAATTGGCTTTGATGCAAGCCTTTATCTTACGCAAAAAGGGCAATGTAGTAGCCTAAGCCCTTGCGCCTTTAATAAAGAATGGGGTATTGATCCCACACTTTCTTATCGTGGTGGCATAAAGCCCGCGAATCACCTTAAAGACGATACTAAACACATTGTTATGACACAGCGTAAAGCTGGGAAAATAGGCTTAAGTTTAGGTAAAACAACGGGTTGGATACATCGTTTAACGCTAGAGAAAAAAGGCGTTAAATTTTTAACCCATTGCAACTACCAAAGGATCACACCAGAAGGTCTCGTTATTGAACAGGATGGGAAACAACAACTTATTCCTGCTGATAATATTATATTGTGTACAGGGCAACGCGCTTATCACCCATTGCTTATGCCTTTAGAAAAAGAAAATAAAACGGTTCATCTTATTGGTGGAGCAAAAGATGCCAGTGCATTAGATGCAAAACGCGCTATTAGGCAAGGCACAGAACTCGCCCTAGAAATTTAATCAATTAAGATTAGCAAAGCAAAAAGAAACCCCACATAAATGTGGGGTTCTATTTTTTTATTAATTATTATTTTTACAGCTCTTCCTGTTTTACTACTTACCCTTTTTACCCATTATTTTTTTCAGTTAATGGATTATCTGAAATACGATTATCTTCAGCAATACAGACGGTTGCAGTAAAGAGAACATCCGTTGATGAGTTCAGAGCCGTCTCTGCTGAATCTTGTAACACACCAATCATCACGCCCACAGCAACCACTTGCATAGCGATATCATTGTTAATACCAAACATGCTACAAGCCAGCGGAATTAACAATAATGAACCACCCGCAACACCTGATGCACCACACGCACAAATTGCAGCAACAAGGCTTAGCAATAACGCAGTTGGAATATCGACTGGCATACCCAATGTATTTACTGCGGCTAATGTCAAAATAGTGATAGTAATTGCCGCGCCACCCATATTGATGGTCGCACCTAATGGAATTGAAACAGAATAAGTATCTTCGTCTAAATTCATACGACGACACATTGCCATATTCACAGGAATATTTGCTGCGGAGCTACGTGTAAAGAAGGCAGTTACACCACTTTCACGCAGACATGCCCATACTAATGGATATGGATTACTGCGAATTTTCCAAAATACAATCAGTGGGTTCACAACTAAAGCAACAAACAACATACAGCCAATCAATACAACAAGAACTTGTAAGTAACCCGCTAAGACCTCAAAGCCTGTTGTTGCAATAGTTGATGACACTAAACCAAAAATACCGATAGGAGCTAAACGAATAACAACACGTACTAAATTTGTTACTGCGTCAGCTAAATCTTGCGTTAAGGCTTTAGTGGTATCACTTGCATGACGTAATGCTAAGCCAAGCCCGATAGACCACGCCAGAATGCCCATATAGTTACCATTGATAAGCGCATCAACAGGGTTTGCGACCACATTAATTAATACGCCTTTAAGAACTTCAGCAATATTTTCAGGTGGTGACAATTGTGATTCATTAACAACCAGTGTTAAAACTGATGGGAACATAAAGCTGGCAACAACTGCGGTTAATGCAGCAAAGAACGTTGCTAATAGATATAGAATTAATACAGGGCGAATATTCGATTTTTGCCCTTGACGGTGATTAGCAATCGAAGCCATAACCAGTACCCATACTAAGATAGGTGCTACAGCTTTCAGTGCGCTAATAAACAGGGTGCCTAATAGACTCATCATCTTGGCAGCTTCTGGCGCTAACCAAGCAAGTAAAATCCCTGCAACTAAACCAACGAGTATTTGTTTGACGAGGCTTCCCTTAAAGAACAGGCCGAAGACTCTGGATTGTTGTTTATCCATAGCTATTCCATTACTTAAAATAATATTTAAAAAAGGCATTCTTGAGTGTTTGCAATGCCAGTATAAGGAATTGAATCGCGCTGAAAAGCTGATTATGCAAAATATACAGCATTAACCGTTTTTGTTAACAATAAAATAACATAACTGTGATCATAAGAGGATTTTGTTCTTTTTAATATACCAACATAGAATGAAAGAAATTATTATTATCAGTGAGTTATACTTAACCATCTTACTTATTTTTTATTTTGTTTCTCTTCTTTTGCATTTTATTAATCAACTGATCGTCTTTTTTATTAACATTATCACTAACAATTATCCTCTCTAACCTTCCTTAATCTGGATAAAAAACACACAAAAAAGATGAGCAATATAAACAAGATAACGTTTTATTTTTATCAATTAATATTAAAAATTTATCTTTTATGAATGCTATAAAATAGAGAGCGACTCTCAGTATTATTCATCTTATTAAGTTTTTCTTTTTAAAAAGCACCTATTCTGAACTCAAAAAGAGATTAGATGTCTATTTTTCGAGATCCAATATCCATGTATAAGTAGTGTCGTCATCCAGTTAAAAAATTTTCTGTCTAGTTTTTCATGATTTTGTTAGAGTGTTGCTGTTTTAAACAATGAAAAATAGACCCTATGAAGTAGAAAACGGGTAAATAGATTACAACACCTATTGATTTTATATTTACCCCCAAATGACTCAGTTTTAGGAAGCCTTTTATATGGAAATCGTAAGAGAGCTATTCTTGGCGCTATGGCACCAAGATTACGAAACCTTAGCTAATCCTTCATTAATATGGATTATCTACATTTTATTATTCACCATACTATTCCTAGAAAACGGAGTATTGCCCGCAGCTTTCTTACCAGGAGATAGCTTATTAATTTTAGTGGGCGTGTTAATTGCTAAAGATACAATGGATTTTCCATTGACCTTACTTATTTTGACCGCTGGCGCGAGCCTAGGCTGTTGGTTGGGCTATCTCCAAGGGCGATGGCTTGGAAATACGAAATTAGTACGCAGTTGGCTATCGCATCTACCAGAACATTACCACCAACGTGCGCATGGGCTTTTTCATCGTCATGGCTTAGCCGCATTACTTATTGGTCGCTTTTTAGCATTCGTTAGAACATTGTTGCCAACAATTGCTGGCCTTGCTGGATTGAACAATACCCGCTTTCAAATTTTCAACTGGTTAAGTGGACTTTTATGGGTAGGTATACTGACCACGCTGGGTTACTTATTAGGTAATAGCCCCTTATTTCGTCAATACGAACACCATTTAATGAATATTCTTATGCTATTACCTGTTTGCCTATTAGTTATAGGATTAATTGGTAGCATCTGGGTTGTCATTAAAAAGAAAAAGAAAGTGAGCTAACGCTGCATTTTCTAATAACATCAAGATATTCTGAATACAAAATAAAGTCATAAAACACATACTAAAAGCCTGTTTCAGAGAACTGAACAGGCTTTTATTTTATGGATGATCTCTTCTTTTTTCATCGTAAGTAATACAATAAATATTCCCGTCTAATTAAGATTTTTCTCTTTTTTACCTGATTACATCAATATTTAATTTTATTAAGAGACAAAATTGGTCTATGGTTATAAGTATTAACCTGTCATTATTAAAGGAGTTACCTATGTCTCATCAACGTTCCAATGAAGATCTGCGTAGTGAATTGAAATCTCTTGCTGATACTCTAGAAGAAGTACTGAACTCCTCTGCAGATAAATCTAAAGAAGAAATCCAAAGCTTACGCGCAAAAGCAGAATCAGCAATCAAAGGTTCTCGTGCAAAACTCAGTGATGCTGGTCGAGAAATTGTCGATAACACCAAAGAAATCGCTGGAAAAGCAGATAACTATGTTCGTGAAAATCCATGGACAGGTATCGGTATTGGTGCCGCAGTTGGTGTTGTTCTTGGTGTTCTACTAGCTAAACGCTAATCACACCTATGAGTGATACACAAAGACCACAGGGCCCCGCATCCGGGGTTCTGAATTCTCTCAGTAAGATTGGTGCTATTGTCATAGGCATGGTTGAAACACGCCTAAACTTGATTGCCGTTGAACTGGAAGAAGAAAAAACCACGCTTATCCAGCTTATTTTAATGGCGGGTGTTACTTTGTTACTCACCGCTTTTGGCTTAATGAGTTTACTTGTTCTGATTTTTTGGGTTATTCCACCTGAATATCGAGTCTATGCTTTAGCCATCACAACCGCTACTTTACTTTTTTGTGCACTGATTGGTGCCATCATGACATTAAGAAAAGCGCGAAATTCCACCTTACTAGGCGATACTCGCCAGCAATTGGAATTAGATAAACGTCTTTTGGAGCAATATCATGATGAACAAACAAAATAAGCAGACGATCCTCGCAAGACGTAAAAAGCTGTTGTTGAATAAAATTCAGCAACAGCGCTCTGATTTAGGGCAAAGCACGCAAACTTGGCTTGATGTGACAGAGCCTTATGATAAAGCGTGGCGAATTTTAGTTTCTTTAAAACCCGCATTGTTAGTGGGCGCTAGTTTTATTTCTCTTTATAGCATCAAACACCCTAGAAAAATCATACAATTAGGGCAACGTGCCATCGGTGCAATTGGTTTAATTCGTACAATCCAAAAGTCCTTCAAAAAAACCTCAGATTGAACATCAATTTTTTTGTCTAAGAATGTTAATTCTTCTTAATATCCTCTTTGCTCAATTCACATTATTGTATATCTCACAACGTAGCCGTGGTTATTAAATCTAAAAATAGAAAAATAGCCGACGAAAATACAATACAAATCGATATACATTGCGAATAATAGAGTTGAATTAGGAATAAAGACCATGAAAAAATTTGAAGACATTGCATTATTAATTGCCCGTATTTTAATGCCTATTTTATTTATTAGTGCAGGCTACGGAAAAATTGGTGGCTACGAAGGAACACAGCAATATATGCAAGCAATGGGTGTTCCAGGTTTCTTATTGCCACTGACTATTTTATTAGAATTAGGCGGTGGATTAGCAATCTTATTTGGTTTCTTAACTCGCACAACAGCAATCTTTACCGCGGTATTTACTCTTTTAACCGCACTGCTGTTCCACAGCAATTTTGCTGAAGGCATGAACCAATTAATGTTTATGAAAAATATGACAATCGCTGGTGGATATTTATTACTGGTTATCACAGGTCCAGGTAAATGGAGCTTAGATCGTATTTTCAATAAAAATTGGTAATAACCCATTTAGAAACAAAAAAGATCCTCTAGGGGATCTTTAAATCGATAAGAACCCCATGTTTTAAACATAGGGTTCTTTTTTTAACTGTATTTATATAAATTTTATTAATTTTCTTTCTGTTACCCCCACCCCATCCTCAAATTCACTCTATCAGTGATATTTTTGTCTTTATTTAAATGAATCTTCTGTGATGTGTGAAATTTTAGGTGCGGTTTTTTTCGTCATAGATGATAAAAATCGTAGCTTGCTTATTATTTTAAAAAGTATGTTATTTTTCCCTTACAAATCAACGCTGTTACAATTTGAAATAAAATACACATTTTGTTACATATTAAAAATCTATGTACATTAGACCTGACTGGCTTTAGCGAGATTTCGGACATTTACGAAAGAGAATAATATAAGTAAATACACTTATTTTAAGAAACGAAAGTAGTAAATACCGTATGAACAATTATTTTACGCTAAGTCACTTATCCTACGAGGATATAATGCTTGTTCTCCCCGCCTCTTCCTTTACTTCTTATTAAAAGTACTTAAGCTACTCTAATCAATTAAAGGCTCTTTTATGAGCCTATTATTCAATAGATACTTTTTTAGGCTTATTTTTTTGTCTTTTTTATTGTGTGTTTGTCACAGTTAAATGGGAGCTTTTATGTCAACGAATGACGCTAACAATACCCCTAAACCCCGTTTGGTATTAGATGATCCTACATCATCACCCTCCTTTAAAAT
>JAEYFY010000219.1 GCA_023454395.1 Pseudomonadota bacterium | reverse complement strand
GGTCATGCTCACTCTTCAACACAACCACAAATGCAATTTTCACCGATGGCAACACAGGTATTAAATGCACAAGTGGGAACACAAGAGTGGCAACAGCAACTGAATCAACAAATTGTGATGTTTAGCCGTAATGGCTTACAAAAGGCAGAACTACGTTTACACCCTGAAGAGCTAGGTTCATTGCATATCCGCATGAAAATAGAAGATGGGCAAGCACAGTTGCACCTTGCTTCACAAAACGGACAAGTTCGTTCTGTATTAGAAAATGCCATGCATCAATTGCGTCAAGCCCTCTCTGAAAATGGGATCCAGCTCACGCAAAGTCAGGTGTCTAGCGACACTCATGACAGTTGGCAACAACAAAATATGTCAGATTCCTCTCAATTTAGTGGAGATGGTGCCGATAATCATCAAGGAAGCGAGGGTAATTCTCTGCAATTAGCCTCTGAAACGGCACTACAAAAGATAACCCTTACGCCTCAAGAATTAGCATCCGCTCGTGGTGGTGTTGATATTTTCGCCTAATACAAATGTATTGGGAGGAGAGACTATGTCAATAAACGTAAGAGTTAATGGTTTTTTCCCTATCTGTTTCTGCAATTAAAAAACAGAAATAGCGGGATAATTAAGGTTGATTTAGATGGATATGGAAGTCCACAACAGTGAACACGTATCCACTACAAAACAGGAATTTAACTGTCCATGTCTAATTACAGCAATGAACGTAAAAGCTATAGCTTAATTCTGATCATCGTATTATTGGTGATCGCCATTATTGCAGCGGCATTCGGTGGATATAGTTGGTGGGCATTGAAGCATGCTAAATCAGGTTCAGCGGGCACAAGTCAGCAAAAAGTTATACCAGCACCCGTTTTTATGTCATTAGAACCCTTTACGGTAAATCTAATTGATGACGAAGAACACTTAGACAGAGTGCTCTATATAGGGATCACATTAAGATTGCATAATGAAGACACTCGTAAGCGTCTACATGATTATTTACCTGAGGTTCGTAGCCGCTTGTTATTACTGCTTTCTCGTCAACAGGCTAATAAGCTCGCGACAGACAATGGAAAACTCCAGCTAATGACGGATGTAAAAGAAACGCTGAGACCGACTCTCGTACCGGGAGAATCTGAACAGATCCTCTCCGATGTACTGTTTACCACGTTTATTCTGCGATAATCATTATGAGCGATAATATCCTTTCACAGGCAGAGATTGATGCTCTGCTGAATGATGACACATCAGGTGACGACGCCAAAAAAAGCGCGAACAGGGAACCTGCGATAGCGAAGGATCCGAATGAACCGGATATTCAGCCTTATGACCCCAACACGCAACGTCGTGTGGTTCGAGAACGTTTACAGTCGTTAGAAATTATTAACGAGCGCTTTGCACGTCAATTCCGTATGGGGCTGTTTAACATGCTCCGTCGTAGCCCTGACATTACTGTTGGTGGCGTTAAAATTCACCCTTATCACGACTTTGCTCGTAATTTACCTGTGCCAACAAACCTTAACTTGGTGCATTTAAAACCTTTACGAGGAACAGCATTATTTACCTTTGAGCCGAATCTGGTTTATATCGCGGTAGATAACCTGTTTGGTGGTGATGGCCGTTTTCCAATCCCTGTGGAAGGGCGTGAATTTACCAACACAGAGCAGCGGATCATCAACAAAATGTTGAAACTGGCACTTGATGCCTACCGTGATGCTTGGGATTCCATATTCAAAATTCAGGTGGAATATGTTCGTTCTGAAATGCAGGTGAAATTTACCAATATCACCTCATCACCGAATGACATTGTTGTTACGACACCTTTTCAGGTAGAAATTGGTTCAATGGTTGGGGAATTTAGTATTTGTATTCCATTTGCCATGATTGAGCCATTACGTGAACGACTGATCAATCCACCAATTGAAAATGTTCGTCAAGAAGATGGGGTTTGGTTAGATAGTTTAGTCAACCAAGTTCAGCATTCAGAGCTTGAACTGGTCGCAAACTTTACTGACATCCCACTGCGTTTATCAAAAGTGTTAACACTTAAAAAAGGGGATGTTATCCCGATTGATAAACCAGAAAGATTAATTGCACATGTTGATGGTGTGCCCGTATTAACAAGCCAATACGGTACAGTAAATGGGCAATATGCCCTTCGTGTTGAACACCTAATTAACCCTGTTTTAAACGCTCTGGATGAGGAACAAACCAATGAGTGATGCAAATCGCCCAACTGATAATTCACAATCGGCTGAGGATATGTGGGCTGATGCAATGGAACAGCAAACTGGGAAAAGCCAGGATAATAGTTCCGATCTATTTGAACATCTTTTGCCTGAAGACGATGCACTAAACCATCTATCTGACATCAATTTGATTATGGATATTCCAGTCAAATTAACAGTAGAGTTAGGTCGCACCAAAATGACTATTAAAAAATTACTTAGCCTGTCACAAGGCTCTGTGGTTTCACTGGATGGTTTAGCTGGAGAGCCTCTTGATATTCTGATCAATGGCTATTTAATCGCTCAAGGTGAAGTTGTGGTTGTTTCTGATAAATACGGTATTCGTATTACCGATATCATTACGCCATCAGAACGTATGCGTCGTCTGAGCCGTTAATCTATGGAACAGCTTCCTTCCTTTTCCAGCCAAGGTGCGGTAAATACTACCGCACCCGCTACAACACAAACTGTTCAAACACCTACACAACCGTTGCCTGTAGGTCAAAGCCTTGCTCAAGTTAGCACGGCACTTGCGGGCATTATCGTTCTTATTATTGTTGCTATGTGGTTATTTCGCCGTTTTGGTTTTACCCGTGGTTCATTTAAAGGAACGACAGCACAACTTAACGTCAAAGCAAGTTGTTCATTAGGTGCGAAAGAGCGTGTGGTGGTGGTTGAAATAGAACAGGAATGGCTCGTATTAGGGGTAACTGCGTCGCAGGTAAATCTGCTGCATAAATTACCCATCCCTGATAAAGCCTCGCAGGAAGCGACCTCATCACCAACATCGCCATTGTTTACTCAAATATTACAAAAAACGCTAAAGCGAGATAAAGGCAACTCATAATGCATCAGTGTGTCACTTTTTTTAACGCATTAAAGCGTTGGCGTCTCTTCGCTAGTGTGCTGGTTTTAATCTT